>DAOVFI010000719.1 GCA_030673005.1 Planctomycetales bacterium | reverse complement strand
GCCTCATCCATCAGGTCGATTGCCTTGTCCGGCAGGAATCGGTCGGCGATGTATCTGTGGCTCATGGTGGCGGCGGCAACGAGGGCGGCGTCGGTGATTCGCACGCCGTGGTGGGTTTCGTACCGTTCCTTCAGGCCGCGGAGGATGGCGATGGAGTCTTCGACGTTCGGCTCGCCGATGAGGATCGGCTGGAAACGGCGTTCGAATGCGGCGTCCTTTTCGACGTGCTTGCGATACTCGTCTATCGTGGTCGCGCCGATGCAGCGGAGTTGGCCGCGCGCCAGGGCTGGCTTGATGATGTTGCCGGCGGAGATCGCGCCCTCGGCAGCGCCTGCTCCGACGACGGTGTGCAACTCATCGATGAACAGGATTATCTGCCCGTCGGCATCGACGACTTCTTTTATGACGGCTTTGAGGCGGTCCTCGAACTCGCCGCGGAATTTCGCCCCGGCGAGAAGCGCGCCCATGTCCAGCGCGATGACGGTTTTTCCGGCCAGTCCCGTCGGCACGTCGCCGTTGACTATTCGCTGTGCCAGCCCCTCGACGATTGCCGTCTTTCCCACGCCCGGCAAGCCGATAAGGACGGGATTGTTCTTCGTCCGGCGGCTCAAGACCTGCATGCACCGGCGTATCTCGTCGTCGCGCCCGATGACCGGGTCGAGTTTGCCGGACTTGGCCATCTCCACCAGGTCGATCCCGTACTTCTGGAGCGCCTGGTATTTGTCTTCCGGTGTCGCGTCGGTTACTCGCTGCGAGCCGCGGATGTCTTTCATCGCCGACAGTATCCGGTCGTGGTCAACGCCCAGCGTCGAGAGAACCTCTTTGGCGGGCGAATCGACCTCGGTCAGGGCGAGCAGGAAGTGTTCGGTCGAGGTGTACTCGTCGCCGAGTTTCTTTGCTTCTTCTTCGGCGCGGTTGCAGACCTCGTTCAGGGACGGTTCAGCGCCCATGCCCGCCTGGGCGGACTGGCTCGGCAGGTGGGACAACTCCGCCTCGGTTACCTCGCGGACGCGATCAGCGGGCGCGCCGACCTTCTCCAGCAGCGGCGCGACTATCCCGCCTTCCTGGCTGAGCAGGGCGCCTAGCAGGTGAAGCGGACCAACGGCTGCGTGTCCGCGTTTCGAGGCATCGGCCTGCGAAG
>DAOVFI010000022.1 GCA_030673005.1 Planctomycetales bacterium | reverse complement strand
GCATCTGCCGCGTCCGAAAAAACATCGACGGAAAACTCATCAGCCTCAACTACGACGCCCTGGTGGCTGTCAACATCGACCCGATCGAAAAGAAGCCGCTGTTCCATTTCCTGCCCGGCTCGACAAGCCTGTCGATAGCAGCTGCAGGATGCAACTTCCAATGCTCCTTCTGCCAGAACTGGCAGATTTCCCAGGCGTACCGAACGGGAAAAATCCTCACCGGCGATTCAATCCCGCCGGCTGACCTCGTCGCCACAGCCAAACGCAACGATTGCAAGTCCATCAGTTACACCTACACCGAGCCGACGGTCTTTTTCGAACTGTGCTATGACACAGCCAAACTCGCCCACGAAGCGGGTATCAAAAATTGCTTCGTCTCCAACGGATACATGACGCCCGAAGCGGTGCGAACAATCTCGCCGTACCTCGACGCCATCAATGTCGATTTAAAAGCCTTCCGTGACAAGACCTATCGACATGTGATGAAGGCCCGCCTCAATCCGGTCCTGGTCTGTCTGAGAGAACTCGTCTCCGCCGGCATATGGGTCGAAGTAACGACGCTGGTGGTTCCGGGGATGAACGACTCGGAGGCCGAACTTACCGATATTGCCGACTTTATCGCCGGTGAGTTGGGCACTGATGTTCCCTGGCACGTCAGCCGTTTCCACGGCGACTATCAGATGACCGACACGCCCTCCACGCCGATGAAGACCCTTACGGCGGCGATGGAGATCGGCCGGCAGGCGGGACTACGATATATCTATTGCGGGAACGTACCCGCCGGTGAATATGAAAACACTTCCTGCCCGGACTGCGGGGCAATGCTCATCCGTCGGGCGGGTTTCGCCGTCGCCGACAACCGCATTAAATACGGACAATGCCCGGACTGCTCGGCGGAAATTGCAGGAATATGGAGTCGGACGTAACGTCGGCGTTATCGCTTTTTTCGGCGGTTGCGGCGTTCACGGCGTTTTTTAGAGCCAATTTTCCTTCTTCGTCTCGGTTTACTCATACTGCTCCTTCGGTCAATGGTGGCACAGGTTCGCAACCTGTGCTGCTCCACCGGATGTTCGGTACACAGGATACAAACCTGCGCCACCAACAGATTATACACTCCAAAACGGTTTTGTCGAGAGATTCTGCGATGGCGCCGTGACATGGTCGCCTGCCTACCGGCAGGCAGGCGCCCGTGCCACGTATATCTCCTCACGTAAAGACTCTTATATGCCGATATTATCCGTTGGAAAACGGAAATTGGTATCTTTTCGTCCCTGGTTTATTTAAGAGGAATCTGGTCATGCGAATAAAGATATTCCTGATGATGCTGGTGCTGTTCGTCGCCGGTTGCGAGGTCCAGGACGAAAATCCCAACTGGAATCCGCAGCAGGATTACAAGTCCTGGACTTACGACAAGCCCTGTTACTATCGTCCCAGCGAGGACCTTCAGGTCGTCGAGGTCGTTGGTGCGGGCATACCGGTCTATTACACCGACAGCAAGCGGTTTTTCGTGAAGCATTCAACCGGTTATCAGGTTCCCGGCGAACCCCGCCTGGGGATATGGTATTCCACCAGCGCCGGAGAGGAATGGGACCGCGGCGGCTACTACGGCGTCGAACAGTCGCATTTTCTCTTCCATGCCGATGCCGACGGCCCGCACTGGATCCGCTTCATCGGCCCGAACCAGGGCGTCGCCGCCGCCACACCGGGCACGCCGCATCGAATCTACGTCGTGGACACTACCCGTCCGGAAATCGAGATAACCCTCGATCCACCGGCGACCGAAAAAGACAAAAAAGGAAACGATGTCCCGCATATTTATTCCGTCGGCGAGATCGTGAAGGTCCGCTGGTACGTTCGCGACGCCAACCTGGTTACGGACAGCGTTCGCATGGCGACGACTTTCGGGACATTTCCAGAGAATGTCGTCTGGAGCACCTTTCCTCAGGGCCTTCAGCCAAACGGAGCGATAAATGTTCCGATCCCCGCGGATGCCGCCGGTCGTCAGGGCGCCGGAGGCGGGCGGATGCGCATTCGCATCGAGGCCGCCGATAAGGCCGGCAACGTCAATTACATCTTCTCGGAAATCCTCCACGTTGACGGTCCGCCACTTCCGGCCAAACGACCGACCGTCAGGACCGTCGGGCCGTGGGAACTCGTCGTAATGACCGAAGGCGTTACCAGTGGCAAGCCAGGCTGGCCCCAGCCCGGAGCGATGATCCGGGGCGGGACTTCGCGAATCCTTCACTGGCTTCCGACCGGTATCGAAAAATATAAAAATGTCGTGCTCCAGTTTTCCACCAATAACGGCAGGAGTTGGCGTAACGTGGCCGAGAACCTTCAGGCCGGCAGAACGGTTAAGTGGTCCGTCCCACAGGTTAACTCCAAGATATGCCGGCTCCGAATACTTGCCGTGATAAGCGAGGAGCACCGGCTGATGCTGGCGAAGACCCAGGCGTTTACAGTCCACACCGCCCCGCCGGACACGATCTTCGGACCAAAAAAAGTGCGCCCCGAACCGCGGGAAAAATAAAACCCGACATGTTAGTAATCAGTAATCAGTATCCAGTAGCCAGTTGCCGGCGTGGCAAGCCGTAGCCTTAGCGAAGGCGGGTAGCCAGTAGGCGGTAAATACAAGACCCGCTTGTTACCGACTACCGACTACTGCATATCGACAGACAGGTCTGTGAACTCTGTGTCCTCTGTGGTGAGAAATGCATACCTTAAAGGTGGGCCTGCGCTGCGCTCCGGCTCACCTTTCCGCCTGCGCCCGATGACGGGCGACAACGCAACCGCTTCAAACACGGAAGGCAATGCTTGCAAACAAATCCTGCCGTATGCTACCATTACCAGCCGGGTTGCTTCTTTCAGAATACAAACAATCGGTAAAATATTGAGGAAAGAGTCGGGATGGCAGAGAAACTGGCAATCGACGGCGGGTCGAAGACGGTAACGAACACCCTGATCGGGTGGCCGCAGTTCGACGAGAAGGCGATTAAGGCGGTAGAAGAAGTCTTGAGGAGCGGTAAGGTCAACTACTGGACCGGTCCGAAGGGTATGGAGTTTGAGAAGAAATTCGCCGAATGGCAGGGCAGCAAATACGCCATCAGCGTCTGCAACGGCACTGCCGCGCTGCACGTGGCGATGACGGCGCTGGGCATCGGGCCGGGCGACGAAGTCATCGTCCCCAGTTACACCTTCATCGCGTCGAGTTTTTCGATCGTCCAGACCGGGGCCGTGCCGCGATTCGCCGACGTCAACATCGACGATCACTGCATCAGCGTCGAATCGGCGGAGAAACTCATCAACAAGCGAACAAAGGCTATAATGCCCGTCCACCTCTACGGAAACGTCTGCGACATGGACCCGATTATGGCCTTCGCCAAAAAGCACGACCTGTTCGTAATCGAGGATAACGCCGAGGCCTTCGGCGGGGCCTACAAAGGCAAAAAGACCGGAACCATCGGGCACATGGCCGCATGCAGTTTCTGCCAGAACAAGACTTTCACCACCGGCGGCGAGGGCGGCATGGTAACTACCGACGACGAGGAACTGGCCTGGACGGCCCGGAGTTTCCGCGACCACGGTTACGACGTAAAGGAACGCCTGAACTTGCTGGAGATAGAGCAGAAACTCCCCTACATCCACAACATGATCGGCTGGAATTACCGCATGACGGAGATGCAATCGGCCATCGGCCTGGCCGAACTCGAGCGGATGGATTCCTGGAACATGCCGACGCGAAAACGCAACGCACATATCGTAATAGACGCCCTGAAGGACCTGCCACAGGTCAAGTACGTGCCCATCGACACCGACGACCGTCAGAACGGCTGGTTCGTCATGGCGTTCTCGCTGGACATCGAGAACATGACGTGCGACATAGACCGGTTCGTCCAGGCCGCCGGCGCAGAGGGCGCGCCGGTCTGGAAGGTTTTCTGGCCTCAGTGCCATACCGAGCGCGCCTTCGGCGAGCGTAACTCCTTCGGCCGCAGCGGTTTCCCATTCACCTCGACCGAATACGCGGATCCGAAAAGCGTCGATTACACCAACGTGGACGTCCCGAACGCCATCTGGCACCAGGGGCACACCTTCACCTGCTTCGCCTTCCCGACCTTCACCGAAGACGATATGAACCAGGTCGCCGGCGCAATCGTGAAGGTCATCAAGGCGTATTCGAAGTGAAATAAACCGGCTGGGTGGCACGGTCAAGTCGAAGACTTGGCCGTGGGAAATAATAACACGGCCAAGCAAAACGAGGTCGTTCGACCTCGACTTGCTTGACCGTGCCACCCAACCATTTGGTCATGGAAACATATGAAATAGGTTTGGCTTGTGTTGAGATTACCCCGCCGGTCGGGACGCCGATAGCGGGTAATTTCCGCACCGATTACGCCTCTCGCGGCGTGTATGCGCCGCTGTGCTCGCGGACCGTTGTAATCCGGCGGGATGAGACCGCGCTGGCCATTATCACCAACGACCTGCTGATGGTCCCCGACAGACTCGTCCGGCTGGTCCGGCAGGAAATAGCCTCTCGATGCGAACTCAAACCTGATTGCATTATGGTCTCGGCGACGCATACCCACAGCGGCCCTGCCGTCGAGGCGGTCGCATACGAGGCCGGCGCCGAACAAATCCAGGACCTGGTTATTCCCGGCATTGTCGAAAGTTGCGTTCAAGCCTTCCGGTCGTGCAAACCGGCGCAACTATGGGCAGCCGCAGGTCGGGCCGAAGGCGTCTGCTTCAACCGGCGGCTGCGACTTGTCGATGGTAGGACGGTCATGAACTGGACCCGCCCTTCCGTCGAGACAATCGATCGCCCGCTCGGGCCTGTGGATACGCAAATAGGGGTTCTCGCCGCCGGAAAAACGCCGGATAATCCCTGCCTCGTATTGGCGAATCTCGCGCTGCATCCGGCAATACTCGCCGGCGACAACTGGCTGATGGGGACTGACTGGCCCGGATACTATTACGACAGTATCGCCAGGGTCTTCGGCCCGGGCGCCCAAGCCATATTCGCCCAGGGCGCAGAAGGTAACGTCAACCACATCGACGCATGGGACTCTCAGCAGGGACGTGGCTTCAAGGAGGCACAGCGGATCGGTTCGGTAGTCGGCCTGTCCGTCGCCGGCAGTCTCCGCGACGCCGCAGCGGTCTCCGGGCCGATTATGTCCTCGGTGCGGACTCTTCGCGCAGACCCCCGTAAAATATCGCCCGAACAACTGGTCCGGGCCAAAAGTATTATCGACGCCGCCGAAGGCGCCGATGAGGGGATGGTGGACGGCATTTCGGACCTGGTGTTCGCACGGGACCAGATAAAGATGGCCGGGCGCGCCGATCCGTTCGAGATGCAAGTGCAGGTATTCCGCATCGGTCAGGTGGCCGTCGTCGCCCTTCCGGGTGAATTTTTCGTCGAGTACGCACTTGAGATAAAGGCCCAATCGCCGGCGGAGCTTACCCTCGTGGTCGGCCTGGCCAACGGTTACGTCGGGTACGTGCCTACGCCCGAAGCGTTCGAGCAGGGCGGGTACGAGCCGACGAGTTGGCGATTCGGAAAACTTGTCCCGGAAGCGGGGAATATGTGCGTCAAGGCGGCGATCGAACAGTTGGGTCTTCTTTTTGATGATAAAACGGGCCGCAGAGGCGCAGAGAACGAAGAGAACGCAGAGAAAGGGAAATAAAAAGCAAAAAACTCTTTTTTTCTCTGCGCTCTCTGCGTCTCTGCGGCCCAACTTTTCAAGGAAAGGAACACTGACAATGGTGAAGAAGATTAAATGGGGCGTTATCGGCTCTGGCGGGATCGCTCGCAGGCGTACTATTCCCGAGGGCATCATGGCCGCCGAAAACGCGGAACTGACGGCTGTATTCGATGTTAATCAGGAAGCGAACAGCGAGGTGGCGAATGAGTTTTCGGCGACTGCCTGCTCCAGCGAGGCCGAACTGCTCCGGCGCGACGACGTCGAGGCCGTCTATATCGCCACGCCGGCGAACCTGCACCACGGTCAGGTCCTCGCCGCCGCCGGTGCCGGCAAGCACATCCTCTGCGAAAAGCCGCTCGGTATGTCGGTCGAAGAGGCCGAAGAGATGATCGCCGCCTGCGAAAAGGCGGGCGTGAAACTGGGCGTCGGCTTCATGATGCGGTTCCACGCATATCACGCCGAGGCGCTGCGAATGATAAAGGACGGCGCGATTGGCAGGTGCGTACTGGGGCGGGCGCAACTGTCCTGCTGGTACCCGCCGATCGAAGGCGCCTGGCGACAGGACCCCGCCGCCGGCGGGGGCGGTTCGCTGATAGACATGGGCGGGCACTGTATCGACCTGCTGGAGATGTTCTTCGGACCGGCGCGGAAGGTCTGCTGCCTGGCGGGAAACCTCGTGCAGGACTACAAGAGCGAGGACAGCGCGACGGTCATCCTCGAATTCGACAACGGCGTGCAGGGCGTTGTCGATACGTTCTTCTGTATTCCCGACGCATCGTCTAAGAACCGCCTGGAACTCTACGGCAGCGGCGGGAGCATCCTGGCCGAGGGTACAATCGGACAAGGACCGGCCGGGACAATGGTTGCTTATATCGAGCAGGCCGGTAAGGATTACGACGCCCAGCAGGTCCGGCAAGGCGAATCAGGACAAGTTACCATCGATCCGGAGCCGATAAATACCTATCAGGCGGAGATCGAGGAGTTAGTCCGGGCGATAATTGAAGACCGTCAACCGTCAAACAGCGCCGCCGACGCCCTGCAAAGCACAAAGGTGATCTCGGCCTGCTACGAATCTGCCCGGACCGGCAAGTTTGTCGCGATTTGACTACGATGAGTAAAACGTTTATCCTCCGCGGACGATAAGCGTTTTTTTATTGCAGATAAAATCGCACCGTTGCATTATATATACGTGAGTTGCCGACATTACCGGACGATATCGAGAATACTATGCATACAAAACAATTGTTCCTGAAACGTTTATTACCGGTTGTAATCGTTGTGGGCCTTTTTATATGTCCGGCTTCGGCCCAGCAGGCCGTTGAAGCCGGTCGGCGGGTGTACGACGAGCAGCTGCGGGTCAAACTTGACGAGCAGCAGACGGCTGCACGGCAGATGGGCTTCGACGGGGGAGGATGGTTCAATTTCGCCTTCTTCACCTACGAAGACGCCGCCTCAAGGAAAGAACGGACACTCCGGCAGTACGAACTGAGACTTTGGGGGAACTATACCATAGCCGGCGTACACACGTTCTATTTCCGCGGAAAGATGGGCTACGACGACTGGAACAGCGGAGATAATCCCGACGATGACGGGGGGGACGATTTTAATAATCCCGACGTGGAGCGGGCCTGGTACCGATTCGATTACGACCGCCTCATCCGCAATCAGACGGGGCAGAACCCGCCGGCCGGTTTCCAGATACATGTCGGGCGGGATTTCTACCAGATCGGCTCGGGCCTGGCGCTGGCGCTTCCGCTGGACGCGGTCAAACTGACCGGCAGGGTCGGCGACCTGACCGTGAACGGCCTGCTGGGAAAGACGATTGTCCACGATACGGCAAATATAGATGATTCCGGGTCCGTCTGCAATCACATGGACAGATGCTTTTACGGTATCGAGGTGAAATACTCCGGCTTCGACCGCCACGAACCGTACGCCTATTACCTCTGGACCAACGACCACACCGATGTCCGGGGTTACATAGATAATCAGGAATACTCCTACGACAGCCGATACCTCGGTGCGGGCAGCAGGGGCAGTTTCTCGCTGCTTCCGAACCTGCGATACGAACTGGAGTATGTGTTCGAGTCGGGGCGGTCTTTTCCCGAAGGCGCTAACAGTGCCGAAGAAATCCACGCCATGGCGATCGACGTTCTCCTGGAATACCTCTTCGACGTAAAAAAGCACCCGAGGGTCGCATTCGAGTATATTTGGGGCAGCGGCGACCGCGACCGCCGGGTCAGCAGCACATCCACGATAGGCGGAAACCAGCCGGGAACGCGCGACGAAGCGTTCAACGCATTCGGATACCGCGATACCGGACTGGCCTTCTCGCCGGCAATATCCAACCTGCATATTTTCCAACTGGACGTCAGCGCGCTGCCGCTGGAAGAGATAGAGATGTTCCGGAAAATGGAGGTTGGTACAAAGGCTTTCTTCTATACCAAGGACGCCCGGGGCGGGGCGATTTCGGACACCGCCGCTGACGCATCGAACAGTTGGGTCGGTTGGGAATGGGACGCCTATGTCAACTGGCGCCTGACCTCGGACCTGGCGTTTACCGTCCGCTACGGCCTGTTCTTCCCGGGAGCGGTATTCGATAATCGACATTCACGCCACTTCCTCTTTACAGGTCTGACCTACAGTTTCTGAGGATCGTTAAAATGAAACGAATTTTGCCGTTTTTTCTACCGGTAATGACTATCGTGCTGACCTCGTGTCAGGTTGCTACCGAGACGCCGAAGGTTACGGGCGGGGACGTTCGGTTGTCCGGGGCGGATTCGGCTGCCTATCTCGACGGCATTTCCTCCAACCCAACGGTTACCGAGGCCGAGGCGATGAAGGGAATCCTGCTGGTGCTCGACGAGAAGCGGAAGATGAATTTCGCCGAAGCCGTCGCTGCGCTTCAGGAGCGGAAGATTGTCGCTTCAAACTGGGATTTTCAGGCCGACAAGGCGATTACCAGAGGCAGGATTGCCTATATGGCCTACCAGGCCTTCGGTCTCAAGGGTGGACTGACGCTTTGGCTGACCGGTCCGTCTCAAAGATATTGTTTAAAAGAATTACAATTTCGTGGGTTTATGGGTGCAGGTATATCGTATAATACTATTACGGGGATGGAGTATGTATCCATCCTCGGGCGGATTGACGAGTTCCGCCAGACAGGCAAAGTAACAGGCGCTTCAGCCCGAGAAGGAGGACAGGAGTGATGGAAAAGTACCTGCGCACGTCTTTTTGTGTCATCGTTCTGATGACCCTGGCAAATGTGGCTACCGCCAGGCAAAATAAGGCCACAAGTAAGCCCAAACCCATTTCAGTAACCGTTAAGGAAGTTTCAGGGACTGCCCAGCGTCTTCTGGCCGGAAAGGACAAAAAATGGGCGCCCCTGAAGGCAGGCGAAAAAATTGACGAAATGACCGTCATTCGTACCGGATTCCGTACCAAAGTTGTGTTGGTCTTCGCAGATAATTCGGTCGTAACAATCCAGCGAGCCACAAAGATGGGTATCGGGGAGTTTCGCAAGGAAGGAAAAGTTACCAAAACGAGGCTTGGATTGAAATACGGTTCGATCCGTGCGAAGGTGAAAAAGGCCGGCGGACCGAACGACTTCCAAATCTCCACACCCGTAGCCACCGCGGCGGCAAGGGGCAGCGAGAGCCTTACCATGTTCAGCCCGGACTTCGGTCACGAAGGGAAATCCTTTTCAGGTAAGTGGCGCCATAAGAAGGGTTTCAAGGTCCAAAACATCTCCGGGACCGAAATGACGAACAACAAACTTGAGAAACCTATCAATGTAACAAAGAGGATCTTCACGCCGGTGGTAAGAGACCTTTACGGCGGATTGAGCAAAAAAGAACTGAAATACTCAAGGCGTCAAAGCACCGGACGCGCGGTTCTTTCATCTTCGCCGGGCGACAATAAAATCAAACGGATTATCAATCGCCCTGCCCCCTGGCGTCGCAAGGTTATAAAGAGCACACCCAGGCCGATCAGCCCGATCGTTACTCCCAATCTGCGCGTTCCCGGGCTGGACGAAGGCAACTGATAAATTAGTCCACGATACAAAGACTGGACGGGCCGACCCTGACGGAATACATTCTTGTCATGGCGGCCCGTTCATTAAATCGTGGCAGGATAATCCGCGGCATCTGCCTGGGACTTGCGGCTACGCTACTGATGGCCGGAGCCTACAGCGCCGGAGTCGGAAAGCGAGCAGAACTGTGGATACTCGATATCCGCTTCCGAAACCTTCCCACTGTCGCTCCGCGCGACGATGTAGTCCACATAGACATTGACGACAAGTCGCTGGAACAGATCGGTCGCTGGCCATGGCCAAGGCGCCGACTGGGGCAATTGGTCGAGGCGCTTAACGCCTGCGGCGCCCGGGCGGTGGTGCTGGATATAATTCTCCCGGACCCGCAGGAACCGCGTTACGTCAAACAGGGACATACAGACCTGTACCAGGCCGAAACCGGCGAGATTCTTATCGACGCTCCACCCCTTCCGGTCCTGGACGATGTTGAGTTCTCGCAGGTCCTCTCCGCCGGACCGAACATCTTCCTGGCAATGCACGTGGACATCGCAACCCGTTCCGGCAAAACGTCGAACCGCAGACACGAAGACCTGATATCCCTTATAACCACCCGTCCGGCCGAAACACCCGCTCGGGCAGCCGCCGAGACGGGAATGAAAACCGACGAGGTAATCACGATCATTCCCGCCGTCAAACAGCAGGTGTACGAGCGGCGAATCAACGCTCTGCTGCGAGACCGTGCGGAACTGTCATTTAAAACAGCAATAGAAAAACTCTTTGGGCCTGACAAACCGGGAAGCAAAGATTTCGACATTGCCCGGCAGGTTTATCTCCGCCAGCGCGCCCAGGTTGAGTTGAAACGGTTCGCCCTGCCCGAATCGGCGGTCTCGATCGGCACGTTTCCCGGCGGTCGGGCAGTGCCACCGCTGGTAACGATGGCCAAGGCAATGGCCCATACCGGCTTTGTAACAATTACGCCCGACGACGACGGCGTAATACGCCGTGTGCCGCTCCTTGCCAAGACCGGAAGCGGTGTCTTCGTCCAACTGGCGACTGTCCTGTCGGCCGAAATACTTGCCGCCGACCACGGCGGCGGTTACACGATCTCGGCCGGAGATGAAAAGGTTAACATCACCTGTTCAGACGGCTTTGTCCGCGAAGTCCCGGTCGATTCGGACGGATACATGCTCATTAACTGGAGCCTGGACAATCCGGACCGCCGGGTCGCCAGGCACATTCCCGCCGTCGCCGCCGCCGGATTATGGCAGGCAACCGAAGCAATGCAACAAAACAGCAATCTGATGGAATACGCCTGCGTGGAAATCATCAATGCGCTCAAGGATCCCAAGAAGGGAGATACCGAATACAAGGACCTGCGGAACCTTTTCGACCGGGCCGGCGACCTGGGCAAACAAATCCGGCAGCGCCAATGGCGGCGCCACGTCGCCCTGCTTTTCACACCGGCGCAAGTACCTCCGAAACCCGATAAACTTATCGCAAGTGAGAAGATGCTGGAGCGCAAAATCGAACGCAGATGCGCCGAACTCATCAGGGAACTGGACGAATTCTACCTGCCCTCTGCCGGTCAGGTCGATGCCGGCGGCGAATCGGAACAGTTGCAACAACTCCGAAGATGGCGGAAAATGATTCGCCTGATCGAGCGCGAGAGACCCAGGCTGCAAAAGCGACTGGACGATGCGAAGCGCCGGCTGCGGAAGGAAGTGGAAGGGAGGATTTGTCTTATCGGCTCGACGGCTACGGGAGCGGCCGATTTCATCCCCACCCCGGTTCACAAACGTACACCCGGCGTCGTTATGCACGCAAACATACTCAATACCATACTTTCTGGAAAATTCGTTCGCGCCCCCGGAACGTGGGCCTCGGTGCTGCTGATACTCCTGGCCGGGATGCTGGTGGCGCTGGTTACCTCGACACGCGGACCGATCGAATCGGCTATTGTACTGGCTGCGGCGATTGCGGGGTTCATCTTCATCCTTGCCACCGCATGGAAGGGATGGACCTGTTGGATAGTGGCCGTAGCGCCGATTGCGACGATGCTGCTGGTATTCACCGTCGTTACAGTCTATCGCCAACTCACCGAACAGCGGCAGCGCAGACAGATAACCAGCACGTTCAAGCAGTACCTCTCTCCGGCAATGGTCGATGAACTGGTTCACGACCCGTCCCAGGCTTCCCTTGGCGGACAGAGCCGGCAGTTGAGCTGCCTGTTTTCGGACCTGGCCGGATTCACGTCGATGTCCGAACACCTCGGACCCGAAGGGACAGTCGCCCTGCTGAACCGCTACCTCGACCGCGTTGGAGACATCCTTCAGGGCCGATACGGCGGGACGCTCAGCAAGTACGAGGGCGACGGCATCTTCGCCTTCTTCGGCGCGCCGATCCCGCAGGACGACCACGCCGAACGGGCGATACTGTCGGCGATGGACTGCCAGGCGTTCCTGCCGGAGTTTAATCGCAGCCTGCAGGATGAGCACCTTCTGCCGGACGAGGCGGAACTGTCGGCCCGGATTGGAATCACTGCCGGCGAAGTGTTCGTCGGAAACATGGGCTCGACCCAGCGGATCGCCTACACTGCAATCGGCGATGCGGTGAACCTTGCCAGCCGGCTTGAGACGGCCAATAAGTTCTTCGGTACGGCAATCCTGGTCAACGAGCAGGCATGGCGGTCGGTTGCGGATGAACTTACAGGCCGGCCGATGGGGAAAATCCTGGTCGTCGGCAAGACCGAGCCGGTGGAAGTCTGGGAGCCGCTGGCGCGGAAGGACGGCGCCGACGGCCGGCTCCGCAAATTCGCCGTGGACTTCGCCCGCGGCGTCGAACTCTACGCCGCCGGCGATTTCAAGGCCGCGAGGGAAAAATTCCAAACCGTCCTGGCCGACCGCGACGACCGGCCCGCCCGACTCTACCTGCAACTCTGCGACCAAGGCCCCAACCAACCCGACTTCGACGGCGTAATCCGACTGACGGAAAAGTAGGCTGGGCCGTCAGGCCCACCTTTTTTCTAAATGAAGAAAGGAACTCGCAATGAAAAAACTATTTATACTGCTGATGACTGTCCTGCTGGTTACGAGTGTTTCCATATTGAGCCAGACCTCCAGGCCGGGCGTATTGACAACAACTCGCTCGGCGACAGGGCCCACTACAACCACGACAACCAAGAGCATAAAAATAAATCTAAATACGCCAAAGGCGCTCCTTGAGTCTGTACATCTATCCGTTACAGCCCGGGACTGCGACGCGATGGCCCGTTGCGTCGAGCCGCGTTTTCGGACTTATACAAAACAGATGTATAAACTGCACTTCAGACTCAATGCCGGCCTGACTTCCCTGATCAAAGTAATGGAAAAGAAATTCGATAAAAATACAGCGGAAAAATTGACCCGGGGTGCCATTTTTTTCGGTGGTCCAAGCCCTGCAAGCCCCGCATCCGGGGCCGTTAGGAATGGAAAGATAGATTGGCGAAAGGTTAAAATCAGGATACAAGGTAACATGGCTTCATATACCATAGGGAAGCCGCCGGTGATCTGGAACGCCAGGAAAATCGGGAGTAAGTGGTACTGGGTATCGCCGGGCATATATAACACCACACCCGAGCAACTAAAAATAGCGGTCGAGATGAGCAAAAAGACGATTAACCAGGCCGTAAGGCTCTATAAAGAACTTGAGACGGGTGTAAGGAAAGGAACGATCACCAAGGAAAGTTTCGAGGACAAAGCAGAGGAAATCTGGCAAAAAGTTATCAGAACCCCGGTGGTTGAACCCAAAACGAAGCCGAAAGGCAAACCGGCCCGTTGACACCGGCGGGTGAAATAACCATGATCGTCGGAGCAGATTGATGCGCTTATTGCTGAATTCGTGCGTGTAGTCACCGGCCGCCAACACCGCGGCTACGCTACCCGCCTCATTTGATTGTGAGTTGCCTTTTCAGGAGAACATAATGGCTGAGAGTTTATCGGAGTTAGTTGCGGTTGTAACGGGCGGTTCGCGCGGGTACGGCGCGGGCATCGCCGAATCGCTTAAGAAGCACGGAGCGGAGGTGTGGATTACGGGCAGGGACGAGGAGGCCTTGAAGGCAGCGTCTGACCGGCTTGGCGTCCGTGCGGTTCGGGCGGACGTTACTGTCCCTGCCGACTGGGACCGCCTCTTCGACGACGTGTTCAAGGCGGCGGGGCGGCTGGATATACTCGTCAACAACGCCGGCGCAGGGGTTCGTGTCGCACCGGTGGCCGAACAGACCGACGACGAGATTCTCCGGTCAATCTCCGTTAATCTTACGGGCGCTATCCTGGGCTGCCGGCGCGCGGCCCCCTTGATGAAGAAGCAGAAGTCCGGAATCATTGTCAATATCTCCAGCATCTGCGCCACGGAGGCCTGGCCGGGATGGTCCGTCTATTCTGCCGCCAAGGCCGGTATGTTACAGTTCTCGAAGTGCCTGTATGCCGAACTGCGAGAATCCGGCGTTCGCGTAACGACCGTAATTCCTTCCTGGGGCGCAACCGAGTTCCAGCAGGCGTCCGACATTGCGCCGCTGAGCGATGAGCAAAGGAAACGTGCGATTCAGCTGAGCGACATCGGCGAAATCGTCGCGCAAATATGTTCGCTTCCTTCGCACTTGGAAGTGCTGGAGATGACCGTCCTGCCGACGATTCAGGAAATCGTCCCGCTGTAGTGGTACACTGTCCCGGTTAAATTGTTGGGTGGGTGCCATGCCTTCACGCGAAGCGGGTAGGCATGTTCACGCCCTTCACTTCGTTACGGGCGAGAACATGGCACCCATTATGCGCGGGACGGAGTAGTAGTAATCTGTCCGGCTTATGCAAGCGGAAGCATCGGAATTCGACGTGGTGGTCGTGTTCAGCCGAAAGGAGCAAAATGGGCGTGGATTTTGACGTAATCGTATGCGGCGGTGGCCCGGCCGGGCTGGTAGCGGCTGTCGCGTCTTCCAGGCTCGGCGCCAGTACGCTGCTCATCGAACGCTATGGATTCCTGGGGGGCATGATAACCGCCGGTCTGGTCAGGGACCTGCGTTCCTTTCATGCCTGGGGGGAAAGAATAATCGGCGGAATACCGTGGAGCATCGTTCAAAGGCTCGCCGACCTGGGAGGCGCAAGAATTCCCCCCAAACACCAATATATGGACAACCCGTGGGGCAGCAGCATCACGATCGATCCGGAATTGTTCAAGCACGTCGCCGACCTGGTGCTTCTGGAAAGCGGGGTCCGGATGCTTTTCCACACCAGCGCCGTCGATGTGGTCCGAAAAGGCCCTACCGTGGAAGGCGTTGTTGTGGAGAATGTGGATGGCAGGCGAACGATACGGTCCCACATCGTCATCGACGCTACGGGAAACGGCGATGTCGCAGCACGGGCCGGTGCGATGTATCGAAAGGGTCGCCGACCGGATGGTAAAATGCAGCCGGTGACGCTGATGTTCGAAATCGGATCGTGCCGCCCGGACGTATCTCTCGGACGGCTCCAGACCCTGTTGCGAAAGGCCCGGAAAACCGGTGAGTTGGAGCATTACGTCAATCCGTATTCCGCCGGTGAAGAGTTGTGGCTGGTGAACGGGAAGGGAAACAACGTTACCCGCATTCTGGACATCGATGGAACGAACGCCGCCGATCTCACCGCCGCCGAGATTATGGGCCGACGGCAGGCGTTCGAACTGCTGCGCTTCATGAGAAAATATGTTCCGGGGTGCCGTAAAGCCCGGATTACGAAATTAGCGACCCAGGTCGGGATTCGCGAAACACGCAGGATTGTCGGGGAATATGTCCTTACAAAACAGGATCTGCTGACGGGCAGGAACTTTAAAGATGAGATTGCCCGCAGTTTCTTTTTCATCGACATCCACAATCCCAAAGGCACGGGCGTCGTCCGCGAATATCTGCCCGCCGGGTCGGTCGGTCACATCCCGTACCGATGCCTTTTGCCCAGGAAGATAGACAACCTCCTGGTGGCCGGCAGGTGCATATCCGGCACACACGAGGCTCTGGCGATGTGCCGTGTTACAGCCACGTGCATGTCCGTCGGTGAAGCAGCGGGCGTAGCCGCCGCTCTCTGCGCCAAAAGTCAATTAAGCCCCCGGCAAATCGACCGCAGCGAACTG
>DAOVFI010000715.1 GCA_030673005.1 Planctomycetales bacterium | reverse complement strand
GGGATAACGTCGCGGATGTTGGCCATTCCGGTGGCGAACTGGACGGTCCGCTCCAGGCCCAGGCCGAAGCCGGCGTGCGGAACTGTTCCGTAGCGACGAAGGTCGGTGTACCACCAGTAATCGTCGGGATTCAGGTCCTGGGCCTTCATGCGCTCGGTCAGCACGTCCAGGCGCTCCTCGCGCTGGCTGCCGCCGATTATCTCGCCAATCTTCGGCACAAGGACGTCCATAGCCGCAGCCGTCCTGCCGTCGTCACTTAAACGCATGTAGAACGGTTTAATCGTGGCCGGATAATCCGTAATAATCACCGGCTTTTGGAACTTCTCTTCGGTCAGGTATCGTTCGTGCTCAGTCTGCGTGTCGTTGCCCCATTCGGGCGGGAATTCCCACTTCCGGTCGGCCTTGGCTAGTATCTCGATGGCTTCGGTGTAGGTCAGGCGGACGAATTCACTGTCGGCTACTTGCGTGAGCGTCTCGATAACGGTCTTGTCGATCCACTTGTTGAAAAAGGCCATGTCTTCGTCGCAGCGTTCGAGCACGGCCTGGAAAATGTGTTTCAAAAAAGCCTCGGCCAGGTCGGCGTCGCCTTCGAGATCGCAGAAGGCCATCTCCGGCTCGACCATCCAGAACTCGGCAAGGTGTCGCGGCGTATTTGAATTCTCAGCCCGGAAGGTCGGCCCGAAGGTATAGACGTTGCCCAGCGCGCAGGCGTAAGTCTCCGCCTCCAGTTGCCCGCTGACTGTCAGGTTCGTCTGCCGGCCGAAGAAATCCTCCTCGAAATCGTCCCGTCCCGTATCGAGCGTGGTAACGCGGAACATCTCGCCCGCGCCCTCGCAATCGCTGGCGGTTATTATCGGCGTGTGGACGTAAAGGAATCCGCGAGACTGGAAAAATTCGTGAATGGCGGCGCATATCACGTTTCGGACGCGGGCGACGGCCCCGAACGTGTTCGTCCGAGTCCGCAGGTGCGCCTGGGTCCGCAGGAACTCGAACGTATGCCGCTTCTGCTGGATGGGATATTTTTCCGCGTCGGCGGCGCCCAGCAGGCGGACCTCGTCGGCCTGGACCTCGACGCGCTGACCCTTGCCCTGGCTCTCGACGAGCCGGCCCGCCACGACCACGGAACACCCTGCCGTCAGGTGCACA
>DAOVFI010000456.1 GCA_030673005.1 Planctomycetales bacterium | reverse complement strand
TGGCGAACGGATGAAGCGTGCACCGGTACGCTCAGATACGGCACATCTCCAAGAAGGTATGACAAGGTGGTCGAAGAGACTTCGTATGTGAAATCCCACCGGATAATCCTGGCTGGACTTATTCCAGATACGAAGTACTATTTTACAGTGGAAAGCGAGGACAAAGGCGAAAACACCTCGAAAACCAAAGAACAGACCTTTACCACACTGGCAGTCGATAATCCCGGTCTGGTCGCGCGGAGATTAAAAGAGTCAATGAAAATCCTGCTTAAGCGCCTGGACCTGGATCGTCCGGGTCTTGAGAAGGTCAAGGCCTCCGCCGATGACCCGGCCAAGGCAGCGAAGGAACTTCTGGCCTATTACCGTGCGCGAAAATCGGTCAAGCACTTCGTGAACCGCGCCGACAGGAAAAAATCGCGTGGAAAATACGCCAGTGACGGTCAGATGAAGACCGCCGACAATGCCCTGAAGCACATTTTCGTCAGTTTCAGCGCCTATCCGCCGCACTTCTGCGGCAAGGATATCGACTGGGCCTCCAGCCCCGTGCCCGACATAGAATGGATCGTGCACCTGCATTACGTGCACTGGTGGAACGACCTGGCCCGGGCCTATTGGCACACGGGCGATGAGAAGTACGCCCGCGAGTGGTGCTTCCAGTTGTCCGATTGGGTTCGCAAGAATCCGCGCGACCCCAAACATCACTATGCCTGGCGTCGGATTGAAACCGGCGGCAGGGGAATCTCCTGGACGGGCGTGTTCCAGCATTTCCTGGACTCGCCGTCCTTCACGCCCGATGTGCTGGCGATCTTCCTGAACAGTTGTTACGACCACGCCTCCTACCTGACCGAACGCTTCACCCCCAATAACCATGGCCTGAAGGAGGCTCTCGGCGCTGCGTTCCTGGCAATAACCTTCCCGGAGTTCAAGGACGCGAAAGGGTGGCGCGATAAGGCCCTGGAGCACATCGAGGCTGAAACTAAACGGGAGGTGCGCGACGACGGGCATCAGATCGAGCAGTGCCTCAACTACCACAGTGGGTGTCTCGGCAAGTTCGCGTATGTCTATAAATTTGCAAAAATGAACGGGCAGGCGGAGAACTTCGGCGACCAGTACCACAAGCGGATGGAAAAAATGGCAGAGGTGTTGATGAAGTTGGGCTTCCCGGACGGTACGAGCGCCCAGTTCGGCGATACTTCTCACAGCGTCCACGTCCGGCGAAGTCTGAAGAAATACGCCGGCGTCTTCGGGCGAAAGGATTTCCTCTACGTCGCCACAGCCGGCAAGGAAGGCGCGCCGCCGAAACAGACCGCCTATGCCCTGACTGACAGTGGTTTCTATTCGATGCGCAGCGGCTGGGACGAAAAGGCCGTCTGCCTGGTGCTCAAGTGTGGCCCCGGGCCTTTCTGGCACTGCCAGCCGGATAACGGCACGTTTGAATTGTTTGCGGGCAGGCGGCGGCTGACGCCCGATTCGGGCACTTACATCTACGGCGGCGACCCGGCAGGGCGGGCGTGGTTCCGGCAAACCCGCGTTCATCAGACGCTCACGCTCGACGGTATAAATACCGCATATAAACCGGCACTGCTCCTCTGGAAACCCGGTAAAGACCTTGACGTACTGGTCGTTGAGAACGGCAGTTACAAGGACCTCACCCACCGCCGGGCCGTCCTGTTCGTGAAGAAGAAATTCTTCGTTCTGGTCGATGACGCTATCGGCCAGGCCGACGGTAATGTCGATTTGCATTTCCAACTCGCTCCCGGAAAGGCTGTATTCGATAAGTCCACATCCTCGGCCCGTACCGACTTCAAGAAGGGCGCCAACGTTCTTATTCGCGCCTTGGCGCAGAAGCCAATGGCGTTGCGAAAGGAGAAAGGTCAGGTCTCCTTCAAATACGGACAGAAGCAACCGCGTCCGGCCTTTCGCTTCCGCATCAAGAAAACTTCCGGCACTCCGGGCGTCAGATTCGTTACTCTGGTCGTTCCGTACGAGGGGAAGGTTCCCGAAGCCAGGGTCTCGCTGGTCGGTCCGCCCGCCCCCGGATCAAACCGCATCGAGCTGGACGTTACAGTTGGAGACACCACCGCTCGCATCGGCTACGACTTGAAAAACAAGAAGGCCTGGATTCGGGAAATAGATGGGTCAAAGTCGCAGTAGAGAAAGGGGCTTACAATCTCAAATTCGGACTGAAACAGTAAAGCATTCCACGGCAACGAGAATGCGCTTTCGGTAATTCTCGTCAGGATAGGCTCTTATTGAGGAAACGCCTTATGCATTA
>DAOVFI010000280.1 GCA_030673005.1 Planctomycetales bacterium | reverse complement strand
TCCGACTCGTAATTCGCCGTCTGTGTCAGTTTGTATCGCAGCGTCAGGCTTACCTTACTTGCTTCTGAAAGGGTGAACGTATAGCGCCATCCGCCTGACATACCGACGATGTCGTCGTCGTCAATACCGCCGATATTCACCTTCAACGCGCCGCCGGAAAAACCTCCGGAACTGATCCGGCTGCCGGATGCGTAAGCAGGCTGATTCGTGTTGCGAAAGGTGTCATCACTATCAATTAATCCGTCGGTTCCGCTGTCGAAATTCGCATCCAGCAGCGTCATGGTGGGGAGCGGGTTTCCTGCTTTGAAGGTGAAATCCGCCGTAGTGGGCGTGCCGCGTAAATTAGATATGTCCACCATGATCCCGTTGATGCCCCGGCTGAAACTTGTATAGTTGGCGAAGGTTGCGGTTCCGTCGGGCAGCAGGGCGGTTTTGTCCGGAGCGATCGCCCCGTCGTCGTCTGCATTAGCGGCAGGATTATTTCCGTCAAAGGCTGATTTGTTATAGAAAACCCGTCGGTTGACGACGGTGGACTCGACCAAATCGTTATCGTAGATGTACACCACCACTTCAGTGCCGAAACCCGCCGGCGGGGAAAACTCGGGATTGACGGCGGAGATATTTACAGACGATTGGGTAACGCTTGTTCCTGTAGCGCAGTCCAACCACTTGAAGGTGTAAGTTCCGTCAAAATCGGCCTTTATTCCCATTTTACCGGTCCGGTTGGAAGAGTAGGCAATGTACTCTATCGGCGGCCTGGCAAGGACGTATTCCGTATCAGCGCCTGCGAGTTCGTCATGCGGGTCCATTTTCTGAAAATTCGTGGATTCGAAGAAATTCACCAACCGTCCGCAATCATTCAGATCGCTGACAGCCGTTGAGGCGATGTCCATCTGATAAACCATCACGTATGCTCCAGCCATCGCGCAGGCCCAACTATTTTTTCGCGCCGCGGCGCCCGTGCCGTGGGTGTGCCCCTCCGAGAAATTAAGGTTGTACCTGCCGCCGGCATTTGCCCAGGTTGCGAGCATGTCGGCGTGGAGGGCCGCCGGAGTACTGATACCTCTCTGGATTGCGAACTGGTCGATATTAGGATCGTCGGCAAACTCGGAGAAGTCCAGCCCGCTGAGTTTATGAACGGCAATGGGGTGAGCCTGATTATCGGCGGCGCGGATCTCGGCGGCGATGTTGGAAACACGCTGGGCGCTGTATCGTTCCTCGTACTCCTCGGCTACGCACCAGATAAGGTTCCTGTGGTGTTTGAAGCGATTGACCAGTCCCTGGATAAACTGCTTCTCGGCGGCACATACCGTATCGCCGGTATCCCAGATTCGGGCGCTGTCGTCATAGAAAAAGAAGAAGATAACGATCCCGGCATTGTCCATTTCGGTGAACCAGCTCTCCCACTGATCGAGCACATTGTTGTTAAGGCCCTTGGTCGGATCGTTGTCGATGAAGGGGTTGTGTGTCGCGTCGCCGTCGCCGCCGTGTGAGCGTACAGCCTGGAGGTAGATGCAGTTGGCGCCGGTGGGTTTGAGTTTGTTGATGAGTGCGGCCTGGTCGCCGTTGCGCGTACCGTCGGCGTTGCGTGTGCCACGGTAGAGGAAGTCTTCGGGGTCCCCCGGCCCGCACATGAAAAATGGCGTGTGATTACCCCCGGCGTTGTAGCGGACCAGCCATCGCGGGTTATCGGGATCGACGATGATCTGCCCGGGAGCAGGCGTTCCGGCGACAGGGACGTTGATGGCATCACCAATCTTCTCAAAGAACGTATTTAATTCATCGTTGTCAACCGTGTTGCCGTCCAACCCGAGTCTGACGATGACCATATCCCACTCCGGGATCACCAGGCAGCGGTTGTTGTTGTGGCCCAAAGCAGCGTAGGTTCTGGGCGGCGCCGCCGGGCACGGAGGTTCTCCCGCGTGCTCGACACCGTAGAGCCACCAGTTGAATCCGTAGATGCCCGACCCGCTGCCGGGGACGGTTTGAGGAACCTGGACTGAGGTCGCCTTGTCAACCCAGGAGGCGCTGATAAGTTGCCGGCCGCTCCAGTTGCCGCGGTTGAGGAAAAGCAGGCCAAAACGGGCCATGTCTTTGGCGTCGATGTGGATTCCCTTACTCTTATTTCCGGCTCCGCCGTGAACGAGCAGACCGCCGATAGTGCCCCAGTTGCCCCATTCCCAGTTTGTCATGCCGATAGGGTCGGCGATCCGACGATTGAAGAGATCTTTGATCGGCTCGTTGGCGATTTGTGTCAGCGTGTTACCGAACTGGTTCATCGCCGAGTCCCAATACCGGAACTCCGCACCGGGTGCGAAAAGGGGGGCGGCGGGATCGAACGGAGTGTTGCTCTGGCTGCCTCCAACAGCGTCGTACCCGGAAGTCATCGTCGCGAAGTGCCGCAGCTTTACCCCGGAGTATTGGTCAGCCAGTGCGGGAACGTGGTCCTTGGCCAGCGTGTCCAGCGTGCATTTACTGTCATCGATCAGCAGTCCCAGAACGGTACTGGTATAGGATTTAGTGCAGGACCAGACGTTGTGCCGATTATCGACGTCGGATCCCTTCCAGATCATGCAGCCGTAGCGGATTACGACAGCCTGTGTCGTTCCCTGCGCGCCGCACTTGCCGGCCAGATATGCCATAGCCTCGTTGAGCTTGGTCGAATCGACGCCCTGAGACTCCGGCGTTGACTCTTTCCAGACCGTGCCCGGAAAGACGGTTCTTCCAGCCAGGCAGGGAAGCGCACACATCTGCGCGATGGTCCCAACTAGCCTCGTACTGGTCGATGTACAGCCCAGGCAGGGAAACGCACACATCTGCGAGATGGTTCCAACAAGAACGATACGCAACGACACTCGGAACAGATTCATTGCAATCCTCCAAATTTATTCTGACATTTCCGATACAGGCATAGTAACAGAACCACCTTGATAAATCGAGCGTCTTTGCACGTTCATCTCAAAGGGTGAACCACGATCAGAGCAATGCACCTTCGCTCTGTGGTATAGAACTATCTTCAGGTATCAATATTCAGGATTATCCTTATCCTGCCTTACGGTGCGGTGATTAGCTGTAACGCCGTTGAGGAATTGGTCCCGTTATTACGGGCCAGTATTTCATCTGTCGGGCCGACTTGTTTGTCGCGGTTGAAATCGTAGGCGTCGTCTATCCCGGCGGGATTGTGCTTCAGTGTGTGCGGGTTGTTCCGCGTATTAACCTGGTCGGTGGGTGTTACCCTCGCGTCGGTGGGGCAGTTTCCCGTCTCGCCGATGGCGTTTCCGAAATAAAACACGTCATTGCCAGCCAGGCCGGTTGCAGAGGTGGCCTTGACGGTAACCTGTAACCACTGTTTCTGAATAGCGTTATCCGCCCAGATGATCGTGATCCGGTCGGATCCGCCCAGGCCGGCGCCCGCTCGGACGGTAATGCTGCTCGGGGCAGGGGCGTCTGGCCAGGAACCGGGTGTGTTGTCGTTTCCGACCTTGAAAGTGAAATCGGCAGCAGTGGGCGCCCCCGCCAGACCGACTATATCGACCATAATCCCGTTGATGCCTCGGCTGTAAGCCGTGTAATTTGCGAAAGTTGCAGTCCCGCCGGGCAGAAGGGGCGTCTTGTCCGGGGCGATCGCACCGTCGTCGTCGGTGTTGGCGGCTGGGTTGTCGCCGTCGAAGGCGGAGCTGTTGTAAAAAACACGGCGGTTGCAGACGGCTACGTCGCCGCCGAGAACGATGACAACCGTATGGGTCGGCGTGTTCGCGTCGGGGCGATACCACGTCGTACCCGGGTTGACGCCGGTGATGGTTTTCGATTCGCCGTCCTTTTCGGCGGAAATAGTGTAGGTGAAATCAACTCGCCTGTCCTTTACAGGCATAGCAAGCCAGGCCACTTTGAGTGCCGCCATGCCGTAGGCTATCTCATTGAAATCGCCCCTGAGTTTGCCTCGAAACTCCTTGTATTGCACATAATCCGTCAGCACTATCGTCGAAGATTGTTCCGACGGAAG
>DAOVFI010000518.1 GCA_030673005.1 Planctomycetales bacterium | reverse complement strand
GAATTCAACGCTCAATTTTACCGACGCTGCCCGGGAAAAACATCTTTCGCCTGGTGGTTACCAATTCCATTCTCGCTTCCTGCCGGACAGCAGTATAACCGAGGGCGTTTCTCAGCCTCCACTCGGCGCCGGCTTTCAAATGCAGGCGCATCGCAGTAATCAGATCAACCTTGCACCGGCCGCAGCGGCGGTGATAGAAGGATATGACCATATCGCGGCAATCCCACAACAGCGGCGTTACGCAGACCCGCTTTCCTTCAACGTCAATTACGAACCGCTTTTCGTCCGTCACCAGTCGATTGAGCATTTCCGTAAGCCTTCCGGGAAAATCGTCCGCCGAGAAGGGTTTGCGCGGCATCGGTGCGTAGTCGGCCCACACGCCGGGCGCGCAAGCGGCCAGGCGGAAATCTCCGCTGCGACGGGCATCGGCCAGGAGGACCGAGTCGATCTCGTCCAGGGTCATCGTTCGCCCGTCGAGTGGGAAAGGTCGGCGGCGCGCATTCGGCGGACAGGATTGCCCCCGACAACCTGCCAGGTCGGCCAGTTTCATGGACCAGGCCGCTCGCGCGTTGTACCAGTATGCCCGGCGGGAGGCGTCGGTGGGATACAGATCCGGCGTGGCCGTCGGACCCGCCAGCGCCATCTTCCGCAGTTGTGCGTCGAGCCGTTTTCCGGCTCGCGCAAGACCCGCCGGCGCCAGTCGCCCCTGCGCGTCGATTGCCTCGGACAGAACGGCGGCAAGGTCTGAAACGTCGGCGCTGCGGCGCGCCGTCGAAAGATCCAGATCGACTACCTCGGCGTCAATGCCGGTCCCGCAGCCGGTCAGAATCAGCGCACTTAAAACCACAAGACATAAATCGATGCACAGACTTTTCACGACAAAGATTGTAAACACAGTTCCGCGCAAATAAAAGTTGATATATATTCAATTCTGCAAGATTTATCCGGCAATGTCCGATGTTTCTCGCAGTCATACGGACATTGTAATGCTTATGCGCAGACACAATGACAATGTTAATCGTTAAATATGTAAAAATTCCCTTGACCTGTGTGCGAGCAGGCGGACAATATCTTCGTCTTTTAGGAGAAACGACATGGCAGTAGTGAAATGTGAGAAATGTGGCAAGGAGTTTCAGAACGAGCGCGGTTTAAGGGTCCACATGGGCATAGCGCACAGCAGCAAGCCGAAGGCCAAGCGCAAAGTCGGAAAGGGTAAAGGCAAGTACACCTGCCGGATTTGCGGGCGATCGTTCAAAATGGCGATGCACCTGGCGCGGCATATGTCTGTAACTCACGGGAAAAAGGCCCAAAAGAAAGTGAAAAAGACACAGCGCCGCGTAGTACGTAAACGAAAGACAGCCGCCGTAACGGTGGGCGTCCCGAGAGGGATAAACGTCAACGCCCTCTCAATAGACCAGTTGCTGGCGGTGAAGAAGGCGGTGGACGGACGGCTCATCATTATTGCGCGGAAAATGAGACAGATAAAACTTCGCGGATAGAGCCGCCTCTGCGATCGGTTGATGTGTTCACGCGATATGGAAGTAAAAGACGGCGCTAAACGCCCAAGCCGAGTGGCTTGCCGTTTAGCGCCGTCGCTGTTTCAGTCCTTCAGCACAGAGTGCATATATTCTTTTATCTGTCATACCGACAGACCGGTTCTTATTCCTGCTGGGGTTTCTGTTCTTCTGATTGATCTTCCGTCGCCTGTTCTGTTTCCGTATCGGTCGGTTGTTCGTCCGGAATCTCGGCGTTGGTTTCCGCTGTGGTTTCCGCTGTGGTTTCCGTGGATGATTCTGTCGGTTTCTCGTCCAGTGGACTGTTATCCTGCTCATCGTCCCTGGTTGTCGATATGAGCGGCTTTCCTTCGATTGTTCCCAGCAGTCCGCTCTCGGCGCCCAGTCCGCCTCGTCGTCGGACC
>DAOVFI010000726.1 GCA_030673005.1 Planctomycetales bacterium | reverse complement strand
GTCTGGTCATCGGTCCGCACGCGACCGACGTTATCGCCGAAATCGCCCTGGCCATGCGGTGCGGCCTGACCGTCGAGGACGTCGCCAAGACCATCCACGCCCACCCGACCTTCGCCGAGGCCGTGCTTGAGACGTCTGAAGCGTGGTTGGGTTTGCCGATGCACACGCTGCGATAGTCGGTAGTCGGTAGGGTGCGGCAGGTTCTGTATCCTGTACACCGCATTGGTCAACGGGCGTTTCGGTGCCTGCCTGCCGGTAGGCAGGTGCAGGGAAAAGAACCAGCCGCACCCTACACGCTTGATAAGAAATAATGTCTAATGACCAATGACCAATGTCTAAGTAATGTCTAATGACCAATGACTAAAACGCCAGTCTGTAAAAATAACTTCGTCCCGGGAGGATTGGTTAGACATTAGGCATTTTCTTGTTTCCCATAGGTCTTGGTTGGCGAGTATCTTCGGTTAATCAATGTCAGAACTTGTATATCTCGATATCGGGCAATGCGGTTACGAATCGGCGCTTCAGATTCAGCGCCGCTTACTGGAACAGGTAATTGCCGACGGTGAGTCGCAGGCGTACCTGCTGCTGCTCGAGCACGACCCACCGGTCATCACGCTGGGACGCAGCGCCGCCGACCGGCACATCCTGGCCTCGCCGGATCAGTTGGCCCGCGAGGGCATCGAGGTTCGTAAGTCCGCTCGCGGCGGGGACGTTACATACCACGGGCCGGGGCAACTTGTGGGATACCCGATTATGCGCCTGGCCCGCCGGGGCAGGACTGTTCGACGATACGTCAGCGAACTGGAAGAAGTCCTCGTACGCCTGTTGAATCGCTTCGGCCTGGAAGGTCGGCGGCGCGAGGGTTTTACGGGCGTGTGGATCGGAGCCGAAAAAATCGCCGCCATCGGCATCGCCGTCAGCCGGTGGGTCGCCTGGCACGGATTCGCTCTGAACGTCTCAACGAACCTGTCGCATTTCAATTTCATCGTTCCCTGCGGGCTGGACGGCTGCAAAGTAACAAGCATGGAAAAACTCCTGGGCCGACCAGTTTCGGTTCACCAGGTAAAACAACCGTTGATAGAATGTATGGCGGAGGTGTTCGGATGTGAGCCTGTGGGCTGGGACGGTGG
>DAOVFI010000086.1 GCA_030673005.1 Planctomycetales bacterium | reverse complement strand
GGACGGCGTACTTCTCCAGCGCCCGCCAGCCGGGGATAGTTTTGCGTGTGTCGTATATCTTTGCGCCCGTGCCTGTTACGGCTTGTACGTACTTGTGCGTGACGGTGGCTATACCAGAAAGGCGCTGCAGGAAATTCAGCGCAACCCGTTCAGCCGACAGTATGGATCCTGCCGGACCGGCCCACTCGGCCAGGACCGTCCCGGCGGCGACGCGAGCGCCTTCGGCGACCAGAACCTTCGTTCCGATCACCTCATCGTAAGCAGCGGCGATTTTCGCCAGAAACGCCCCGCCGCAGAAGACCAACCCTTCCCGCGCGACGAATCGCGCCAGGCAGGTAATTCCTTCCGGCAGGATCGCCGAGGTAATATCATGGTGGCACAGGTTTGAAACCTGTGCCGCTCCGCCAGGCTCATGAGGCACAGGTTGAAAACCTGTGCCACCTAAATCCTCGGCCCGCGCCATCTCCAACAAGCGGCGGAAATTGTCAAGTTCGGATTGATAAGGTTGAATTGGCATCAACAACGCCGCTGCTTATGTGGCCATTCAGCGGTCAGGTCTTTCATAAAGCACCTTTCCGCCTTCGATGGCGTCCTGAAGGAAATAATCCCCCGCAGCCAGACGTTCTTTCAGACGATCGGCGTCGTAAACGATCATGTCCAGAGCGAAGTTATAGTCAATCGCTCGTCTGATTCGCAGGGATGCGTCAGAACCTGCGGGCTGATCAGTTATAACTAAAAGGTCCACGTCGCTGTCCGGACTTGCCTGGCCCCGTGCGTGCGAGCCGAACAGAATCACTTTCAGCGGCGAAAACCGTTCGACTATCTGGCACGCCACCTTCCGGATTTGGCGCATCGTTACACGGAAATCATCGCTGACTGCAAGATTTGTCCCACGCCCTTCCATCTGCTTAATGATACCACATTTACCAATCATTAAGACATGTTCTTCAGAAACTCTCAGCAACTTGCCGGGCGCACTGTTTTTCCGCCTCAATACGCCTGGTACGGATTCTTGTCCGCCTGTGTTGCCGCCTTCCTGCGGGCTTTCTTTTCGGCCTTCTTGTAAAGCCGGCTGAAATGTTTGTCTTGCGACATGTCCGGGGAAAGCGCGACGATCTCGTCCATGACGGGCAGCAATTCCAGCCAGAGTTTCCGCTTGGCCAGTTCATCCATCAACACCATGCGGACATCAAGGGCGTCGGGTGCCAGTTCCGCCGCCTGTTTCATCTCCGCCAGTCCTTCGTCAATTTGCCTGCTCTCAATCAGAGTCTCTGCGAGAAGATAGTGTCCTTCGGCGTTTTCCGGCTCGGCGGAAATCGCTTGGCGGCAGAGGGCCTCGGTTTGCGTGAACTGCCGCTGCATCCTGAGCATACGAGCACGGGCGAGAAGAATTCTTCCGTCTCCCGGATCCAGCCGGGACAGAACACCCTCGGCCCGTTCATAATCCCCGAAATGCAGGCAGGTAAATGCGTTTTCTATCGCTTCGTCGACATTCCCGGCGGCTAGGGCCTGTTCGGCGGCGGCGGATGCCTCTTCCATAGCATCGCGCGCCTTCTTGATGCTCATACCCAAATACTTCTGACAGCCCGGACACTTGTTCATCACGCGAAGCCGGCCGACGGGAATAAACGGAATGAAATACACGTGATAGAACTCCCACGCCGTGTAACTCTGCAACCGGAACCGCTTGCCGCAATGCTCGCACCAGTCGCGAACCTCCAGCCGCTGACGCTTGAACAAGTGAAATCTTCCAAAAATAAGAACCACACTCGCTCTCCTTCAGGTTGCAGCCCGTCAGGGTGAAAAACTGGTTATGAAACAGGCTTTGTAACAGATCTAATCCAGTTCGATCCGCGTTCCTGTCTTCAGGAGCGGTTTAAATCCCTTGGTGGTGTGGATTTCGTATTTTCCCGGCTCCCCGGTGATAATCAAGGCCTCCAGGCCGGAAAAGTCGTAGAGTATCTTGAACCCGTCCGGGCCAAGGACGCTCAAGGCCGTCGCCCAGGCGTCGGCGGCAGTGGCGCTGGGCGGTGTATCACCGACCGCCAGCGACACAACCGTTACAGACGGTGCGTGCCCTGCCGGCAAGGCCCGACCGTTGCGGGGATCGACCACGTGACTGTAACGCTTACCGGAAATTTTATAGTATCGGTGATAATCCCCGCTCGTGGCGACGGCGTCGTCGTTTAGCGAAAGCGCCGCGCAGGTGCGCGTTTTGTCGAAGGGGTGGCGAATCTTCACGACCCAGGGCTTATTTTCCTCATTCGACCCGAAGCATCGCAGGTCTCCGCCGACATTGACCATCCCGCCGACAGCGCCTGCGTCAATCATTGCGCGGACGGCCTTGTCTATGGCGTAGCCCTTGGCTATAGCGCCCAGATCGACGGCGGCCCCGTCGATGCGTTTTCTGGCGCCGTTTTTCAGCAGTTCGATGTGCCGCCACCCCCTCTTATGGCGGGCCTGGATCAGTTCGGTTTCGGTCGGCGTCCGTCCGGTCTTAGCGGCGCGCTTCCAGAGTTCGATGACGGGAAGGCATGTTACGTTAAATGCGCCGGCGGTCTGGAGGGTCAGTTTTTTTGAAATTTGCAGCACTTCGAGCGTCTCCGGCGAAAGCCTGACGAGGCGCCCTGCCGGGGCGGCGTTTAACAGCGACAGCTCCGAGGCCGACAGGCGCCGACTCATGCGCGACTCGACGTCGCGCAGCGCGTCTTCAGCGGTGGTGAGGGCGACCGAGCCGCGCGCCCGTTCGGAACATCGCGTTACGGCTGTCAGTACACACTCCGTGCCCATGATACCGCCGGGCGAGTGGCTACTGGCCTCGAGCCGGCCGGATTGGCTGTGCAGATACCACAAACCCAGGGCCGCGAGTATAGCCAGACCTGCCGCCGCAATGGTTATGTTGGCCTTTCGCAACATTATAAATGCGCCTTTCAAGTCTCGGCCTTTGCGTAATCGGCCGAGATTATGCTGTGAATCCCGCCGCGCGGCATGAATTTGCCTGTTACCTTCATCCACCTCGGGCCGCACGCAGACACAAGGTCGTCCAGGATGCGATTGACCACGTCCTCGTAAAACACGCCGACGCTCCGATAATCCTGAAGGTAAATTTTAAAACTCTTCAGTTCGATGCAGAGTTTGTCGGCGACGTATTCGACTTCGATCGTGCCAAAGTCCGGCTGGCCGGTCTTCGGACAGACCGACGTGAATTCGGGCGCGACGTGTTTGATTACGTAATCACGCTGCGGGTGCGGGTTGTCGAATGTCTCGATGTCTTTCATAGCGGTTTTTTTAATTGGCGTCGTCGTGCCGACGACGGCTAAACGGACATATTACAGGGATTGCGGAAAAAGATAAAGGTTTGTAGGTTGTCATATATGGTGGAAGATGAATTGAAATCGGCGGTCGTGCTGCTTTCGGGCGGTGTGGACTCTGCGACGACGCTGGCTTTGGGGCGGCGGGACGGCTTTGCCTGCCACGCCTTGTCGTTCGATTACGGCCAGCGGCACCGGTTTGAATTGGTCGCGGCAGGGCGAATTGCCGAGGCGCTCGGGGCCGTCGAGCATCGGATCGTAAAACTCGACCTGTCGGCGGAGGCCGGTTTCGGAAAAAGCGCATTGACAGACAATATCGAAGTCCCGAAGTATCTCGCCTCGCGTAAATCCGCAATCCGCCCTTCGACTCCGCTCAGGGCAGGTAATCCGCCCTTCGACTCCGCTCAGGGCAGGCAATCCGCAATTCCTATCACTTACGTTCCCGCGCGGAACACGATTTTTCTTTCTGTTGCTCTTGGGTATGCCGAGGTTATCGGCGCGTTCGATATCTTTATCGGGGTTAACGCGGTGGATTACAGCGGTTATCCCGACTGCCGGGGCGAGTTTATCCGGGCCTTTGAGGCGATGGCCAATCTCGCCACAGCCGCCGCCGTCGAAGGCCGGGGAAAGTTCCGCATCCGCGCGCCGCTGCTGGAGATGACCAAGTGCCAAATAATCCGAACGGGCCTGGCCCTGGGCGTGGATTATTCGATGACGCACAGCTGTTACGACCCCGCCGACGACGGCGCCGCCTGCGGCCGATGCGACGCCTGCCGAATCCGTCTGGCCGGCTTCGCCGAGGCGGGAGCCAAAGACCCGGTCAGATACCAGGATAATCTGTAAACGGCGAATTATTGAAAGGAGCAAGGCATGTTCTGGAGAGTCATGGCAATTTTTTGGACGGTTCTGTTGTTAATCCTGGTCGGAGTTACGGTGAAGTTCGTCCTGACGGCGCAACCGGATTCATCCAAGGTTGGGGTTTCTTCTGAAATCCCCAGGGACACACAGGCAACGGCGATATTGACAGGTGTTCCGCCCGAACGTCACGTATTGATTCCTGCGCTGATCAGTCTCAGGAACACAGATACAACGACAGGTAAATCAGAGTTCTCACGACTGTCGAAAGACCTTCAAACAAAATCGTTCAAGGACCTGCAACGCCACCTGGTTGTTCATCGGTTTATTGGAAACATGGTTGCCATATGCGTCCGCGGATGTAAGTCCGACCGGCAGGCGCAGGAACTTGCTCGTGCCGTAGCGGACAGTTACATCCGATTCGAACGCGAATCGAAGGCAATCAAATCAAAGGTAACGATTGAGTACCTCACTGTTCAGCGAGATTTTCTTCGAAGCAAACTTAAATCCATCCGTTTTGAAAAAAAGGAAATGTACGGATCGTATCGCCTTCTGGAACGAAAATTACAGTCGGCCAAGTTGGAAAGGCTCGACCTGGAACTCGACAAAACCCTTTCTGCGAAGATCGAAGCCGAGTGCGCCCTGGAGGGCCATAAGAAAATGAAAGAAGACGGTTTGCTGTCAAAGGACCCCAGTGTCCGCCAGGCGTTTGAATTTGATAGAATACTTAATCACATTAGAACCCGTCTGATTGAAGTAAAGGCCGGTCTGATTGAATTTCCTTCCGATTCCGTCAAGAAGGCGGTGATTGCTGCACTGGAGCGGGAGTTGAAGGTTCGGCGGAAAGAGGTGTTGAAATACCAGACAGAGATTACAAGTTTACAATATCAGTTATCTAGTGATGTTGCTGTTCAGAAAATGGAGGATCTGGCAAAGCGGTTGGAGGACGCCACGTCGAAGGCGAGTAAAGGTGAGGAGAAATTGTGTTCCCTCGATATTATTAAAGCCGATGAAAAGGAATTAATTGAACAGATTAGCAAGATCGAGCAACGCCTAAATGAGATACATTTCAAACTTGACACAAGGGAGGGCCTTCCTGAACTGCTGGGAGTCATTGGTAAATAGGTAATTCGGCGTTGTTCCAGAGGCCGCTCTGATCCAGTCGGCTTATGTCGTAGAAAGTTCTATCATGCAGATTTTGGTTATAGCGGGATTTGTGGTTGCGATGTCGTTGACGGGTTCGCCGAACCTGCGCGTCGTTTCTGCGCCGTGGTGGGCGGTGGTGCTGGGGGCGTTTTGTTACGTGGCGCTGGCGTACGCGGCGGCTCGGTGGAACGCATCGTGCGGGCTGCGGCGGTTGATGCGGTCCGGTGGCGGCGGCGCCCTTGGCTTCCGACCGATCGCGGCGGCGATGGCGACGCAGATATATCTTGTCGCCGCCCTTGCGGGGCTGATGCTCGCCGGCGGGGCAAGATTGATTAACGAGACCCTGCACCTGGAGCGGGCACCACTGGCTTCCGAAGCGGCGGCGGTGGCGCCCTTCATCGCGGCGCTGCTGGCGTACTGGTGGGCGTCGTACCCGCTGGACCGTGCCTTGCGGGATCGCAACCGCCAGGCCCTGGCTATGTCGGGCGGTCCGACATTATCCGTGTGGACCCGCCGGCAGTTCATGCTGTTCAACATCCGCCACAATCTGCTTTTCGTAGCCGTCCCGGTCGGGTTGATAATACTGGTGCTGGACGTTCTGGACCTAATAGGTCCGGCACTGAACCCGACAGTCGCAGTTGCGGCCGGTTTGACGGTGGTCGGGACGATTATCGTATCGGCCCCTGCGATAATCGTGCGCATCTGGCAGACGGGATCGCTGCCGGCTGGTCCTCTTCGCGCCCGGCTGGACAGATTGTGCCGCCGCGCCGGATTTGCCTGTCGCGACATACTTATCTGGAATACGGACGGCGTGGTTGTAAATGCCGCGGTGCTGGGCATGGCGCGTCCCGTTCGGTACGTCCTGCTGAGTGACGCGATGCTTGAGCACTTCGACGACGAGGCCGTCACGGCCATCTTCGCACATGAAGCGGGACACATCGTCCATCATCACATCCCATACCTGATCCTGTTCTCGGTGGGACTGTTTCTGCTGTGCGGTTCGGCGGTCGAATTGGCGGCGATAAGGCTTGACTTGCCGGCGACGGTTGTGGAACTGTTCATGCTTGTTGTAACTGCGATACTGATACTATGGGTGGTCCTGTTCGGTATGTTGAGCCGGCGATTCGAGCGTCAGGCGGACGTATTCGCCGCCTCGATGGCCCCGGCCGATTCGGCTGAAGCGACCGACCTTGATGACCCGGAGCCGGAGGCGGAACTGACCGGCGAGGGAGTCAATCTCTTCAGCGAAAGTCTTCTGAAGGTGGGCCGGCTGAACGGAATCGACCCGTCACGGTGGAACTTCCGGCACGGCTCGATTTCCCATCGTCTCAAATACCTTCAGCGGTTACTTTACACCGGCGGGGGGCGGGCCGAAACCGACCGGAGCATCAGGCGAATAAAACTCGCCATCTGGGCGCTGCTGGTTCTCGGTATCGGCGTTACCGTCATCTTGGTTTTTTTTCGACACGGCATCGAATAGAAGCCGTCTCAAAACAGGATAAATTCAGGGTGGCACGGTCAAGCCTCACTTCCTGCCTTCGCCAAGTCGCCGACGCGACAAAGCCGCTTTGGCGACGTCGCGGCTTCGGCAGGCAGGCGTTCGGCTTGACCGTGCCACCTACCAGCCTTTGACGATTTTCATTTCTTTTCGAATGGAATTGGCCTGTCCTGCCGATTGTATCTTAGACTGCAATTGATATACCGAGAGGGTCTTTGTGCCGTGGGATTATACGGCGGCGCTGATTGTGTTTTTAAAAAACCTTCCGGATGAGCCTGAGGAGGCGGGATGTCTGAATCGTTATCTGGTACTCATGGGCGAGTTGTTGTCGTCGCGGCTGATCGGTCCTGGTCTGCGGACCGTTGCGGTTATTTAACCTCGACCGGATGGCGGACGGCGCAGGCGACAACGGTCGAAGAGGCGCTTGCGTTGGTTCGCAACGGCGACGTAGAGGCTGTGATTCTTCACATCCGCCCGCCTTTTACCGATAATCATGCCGGCAGACAGGTCGATTCCGTTGTTACAGGCATGCCGGACCTGCCGGATTCGCTGCGCCTGGCGTCGAAGACGCCACACCTGCCTGTAATCGTCCTCGCCCGCAATCCGAACGAGCAGACCCGCTGTCTGTTTCTGAACCGCGGCGCCGACGACGTCGTATGCGATGACATTTCTCCGGCCGAACTGGACGCCCGGCTTCGCGCGATGATGCGCAGCAAAGTCCTCCACGACGAACTGCAAAGGTCCAAGCAGGCCCTTTCGGATTCGCTCAGTCGCGAACGGGCCTTGCTCCGGCAGCTCCGACGCGATAACGCTCACCTGCTGACGCTCAGTACTACCGACCCTCTGACACACTTGCAGAATATCCGCCACTTCGATTCTTTCCTTGAAAACGAGTTCAAGATTACTCGCCGGTACAACCGTCGCCTGTCGTTGCTGGCGTTTGACCTGGACCATTTCAAGGTCATCAACGACATGTTCGGCCACCCCACTGGAGACTACGTTCTGAAGGAGTTTGCGGTGATTCTCGAACGGGCCGTTCGCGACTCGGACGTAGTCGCCCGCACCGGTGGAGAGGAGTTCAGCATCATCCTGCCGGACGCAGGCAGGAGACAGGCCCGTCATTTCGCACAGCGGATACGCCGCGCGGTAAGCGAGCGGAAATTCATCGTCTTCGGGCAAACCATCCACGTAACCACGTCGATCGGTTCGGCCAGTTATCCTGAGGACGCAGAAATAACCGGCCCCGACATGCTCGTGTACCTTGCCGATCAGGCCCTGTTGCGGGCAAAGCAGATTGGCCGCGACCGCCTCGTCGCCTTCAGCGACCTGGACGGTCCAACTCGCAGACAGATCAGCTTCCAGTTCCAGGCGTCGATACCAAAGTCCGATACGAGCCAAATCGATCCGGTTCTCGCCGCCGATGCACGAAGGTAAGTCCGATCCTCTTATCGTCCCGTCTGGTCGGAGTACAAACCGGCGTCGCGGTCTCTGCCGGCGGTCATTTCCTCTGTCGTGGTTTGGCGAGGATCTCGCGGATTTCCAGGTCGAAGAAGTTCGTCATGTGTGCGGCCTTGAGTACGATTGCGGTGTCGGCGCCGCGACCGCTGCCTCCGACGGCGATAATCTCTCTGTCGGTGGGCACTTCTCCGGCGTCGGCCGCCATTACAGCAATCTCCACCGCCACCTTCACGCCTTCACCAAGCCGCCTCAACGTGTGGGCGATGATCTCGACATTGCTGACGCCGCCGAACTTGTCTGTAATCGACCGCGCCACCCCGCTGAGTGCGTGGGTGCAGATGAGGACCTTGACGCCTTTTGCGGTCAATTGCCTTTTCGCATCGGACGTAATTGATGATTCGTCCCCGCCCTTGTATCCGGCGTGTTCTGGAATTGCCGTCAGTGCAACGGACTCGCCCAGGACTTCCCGCATCGCCAGCGCCGTCGCTCCGCTGTCGGAGGCGACCACCACGTGCTTGATACCCAGTTCCTCGCAGCGCTTTCGCACTACCTCGATTACATCGGGTGTGTTCTTGGGTCCGGGACGATCAAAGTAAGTAATGTTTCCCATAACGATGTCTTTCTCTTTTTTTCCATCCGGTAACGTAATATCGCGTTTAGCCGTCGCCGGTACGGCAACGATCCGGCGGCGCGGGCTGACTTATCGAAACGTCACGACGGCGTAACCGGAGGTGGTCCGGTAG
>DAOVFI010000125.1 GCA_030673005.1 Planctomycetales bacterium | reverse complement strand
GTTACGTCCATCTGGCATAACAGGACAATTCCCTTGCCTTGGCGGTACTCCATGAGCGGGCTGTATTGCAGGCTGAATCCGCCGTCCACGATTGGCAGGAAGTCGCCTCGCGCCGGTTTCTCTATCAATACGGAAGCCACGTTTCCCCGGCACCCGCACCGCCACGGGCGCGTTACCTTGATGCCGCACCGCGTGATCGTCGGGCCGTGCCCGGGCCTCAGTTCGTATTTCAGGCGCGGGGGCATTATTGTTGCCTCGCCTCGCCAGTCACGCAGGTTCTGTCTCTCAAGCCCGGCCAGGGCCGGATGATCGCCCACGCGCTTGAACACGCGCCGCAGGCCGTACTCCTGGACGCGGAATCCGAACCGCTTCTCCAGGACTTCCGACGTCTGCTCGAAAATCAGCACTTTCAGGCCGTCGCGCACGCGTGCAATGTCCGGCGCCGGCCCGTCCGGTGTCAGCGCCGCCTTGCCAACGATGAGCACGTCGTATGGGGCGAGGTCCGCATCTGCATCTACTCGCCGGCATCGAACGCCTATGCCGCTCAGGAGCTTGCCCGTCTGCCCCTTGGGATCGAACAGCGCGATCTTCCCGCTCAGTTTCAAGGCCGGCGTCCGCGGCAGCACGTGGACCGTAAACGTATCCTGTTGTGTCTGTCCCGAACTGAACTTCACTTCCATGCTGAGCCTGTATTCACCCGGTTTCAGCGCGACTGGAAGGGCCAAGCGCAATGGAATGCGTCCCTGCTCACCCGTCTCGACGCTGATTTTCTTGTTGCCTTTGATCGCCGTGGGCAGGGCGAACAGCCACGAGCAATCGCACGTAACTGTTTGGCGGGAATTGTTGATGATGATGATTTGCTTCTCGACTGTCTCGCCCGTATGGAAGTTGTGGTCTTTGCTTGTGAAGCGCGACGTCTTGCCGCCTATGTAGGCCAGCAACGGCTGATTGTTTCGAATGAGCGCCTTTCCCGCGCTGGTCGCAACCCAATCCGATCTGCGATAGGCCAGGTCCATGCGCTCGTACCTGCTCTCGGTGAAGTCCGGGCTGAAACCCGGCCTCTGGAGCCTGTCCCAGTCCACCTTGTGGTTCTTGCGCCTCTTGTTCACGCCGTCGCGCAGCCTCCAGAAGACGCCATAGCCCCAGGGGCTGGAACCCGACAGACCCCACGTGCGAAACGCGCGCCAGTTGTCGGTGATGTACATAGCCAACACGGCTTGCCTGTCCTGGAATCGCCGGGGGTTCGAGCCGACGCGGTAAGGGTAGTCCCAGCGATGCCAAAGCCTGCCGGCCCGGAACTGCCTCGCTTCCCAGCGGAGGTTCGTTTTCTCCATCTCGGTGATGCGGTATGCCTGGTCGCCCAGGAACTGCGCGTTCCACTCGGCCAGGCAGAACTCCCACGGCACCTTGGCGCTGCCGAACGCACGCTTACCCTTGTACCAGCCGCGGTACATCGTCCAGTTCCAGGACAACGGCTCGCCGTATTCGCACAGGAAAAGCGGCTTGATGCCCTTGGTGGACCAATGTTCGAACCAGTCGGATCGCTCCTGGATCGGCACGAAGTTCAGATAGAAATTGCTCGTGTGCATCTGTCCGAGATTGCCTGAACTGTGATGATATATGATCCTGCTGGGATCCAGGCGCCTGACAATCGCTTCGGCCCGCTTGGCACGCCTGACGTTCCTGACGGCCCAGCGACTGCGCTTTGCGTGCACGCCGTCAATAAGGTCCGGGTTCATGTCCTCGCTGTATCCGGTGGAGTTGTGATTCATGGGGTACATTACGACCGACGGGTGATTCTGCGCCACTCGCACGTAGAACTCGGCATGTCGGGCATAGCCGTTGGTGTGCCCGGTCTTGGGTGCTTTCCAGTCATAGTGCCCGGAATGCGGCTGGGAGAGGCAAACAAGCATGCCCACGTCGTCGGCGGCCTTGAGTATCTCCGTAAAGCCCAGGTGCGAGCCAGGCTGACAGCCGTAGTTGTGCGTGTACACTGTGTTGATGCCGAATGTCTTGAGGCGCAGCATGGTCTCACGCGCCGCTTTGTATGTTGCCAAGGAGGCCCCGATCTGGGCGTTATCAAACGGCACGGCAGAGCAGAAGAAACGCGTGCCGTTAAGGCGGAAATCGCGTCCATCAATCCAGAACTCGCGAAAACCAAAACGCACGGGGTAAAACACGTCCAGCACCTTGCCTGTGGAATCCAGGAGCGAAAGCTCCAGGATATACATGTTGCCGGGCGTATGCACGTCCCACAGTTTCGCGGGTTTCCATGCGTTGGTGAAGGAGAGGCGGTCGTCCTTCAAATCAGAGGCTGTGAAGAGTCTGCTCGTGAACTCCTTGACCTTGCGCCCGCTGTCCGTAATCCGAGCGCGCAGAGTGTACCTCTTGTCTGCCTGGAGTCCCCGGAGTGCGGCGGCGAACGTAATTGCCCATTTGCGGACGGATGTGTCCACCTTAACACCACTGATTCGAGCCTCTGCCGGAGCGCTCATCAAGAACACGTCTCCGCAAAGTCCGCGGCGATCTACCCTGCCCTTGACGCGCCTGGCGGCACTGGTGTCGTTGTAGGACAGCATCACTGCCTTGAGCGGCATGGCCACCGTCAGAAGCGACAGCACGTGCTTGCCGCCCGGACGGCAGGCGGACGTGATGTCAACTTCCCCACACGGAAAGCGCATTTCACCTATTTTGCCGCCGTTCAGGTACACAGCCGCGTAGGAATTCAGATACTCCGCGCAGACCGTGATACGTCGGCCGGACCAATTCCTGGGAATCGTGATCTCCCGCTGGTACCACGCCATGCCGACGCTGCGCAGATTCTGATTCCTCCAGGCCCGATGGACGTGAACCATCTGGGAGTCCTTTTGCATATACGAGGTGATTCCCGGCCAGCATCCCGGAACCTTGAAGTAGCCCCACCTGCTCGCGGGTACCTTCTCGTTCACGTTCCGCGCCGGCTGCCAGCGCCACAGGCCGTTGATGCAGATCCGCTCGCGCGTGAGAGTCGCCTGGCGATATGCCTTCGAGAGATTCCAGACCGCCTTGGCGCCCGGGGGGAGGGAAGCATCCGGCTGCGCTTCACACCGTCTCTCTGTTGCTGCGAAGATCAGGCACACAAAGCCCAGAATCCAGAGCCTCCGACGGGCTATTCGAGACGCTTGTTGCTTCAGATCCATTTGCTTGTCTCCCGCAGTTGTTCTCCAGCGACGGCATCAAAATTGAAATCGACGATGCAGCCAGGGTGTACATCAAGGTCGGCGTCAACGACGAAGGCACCTCCTCGGCCACTCCAGTTCGCTTTGCCAAACCGCAATGGACACAATGTCCGTATTGGGCGGATTTTTGCAAGCGGAAACTTGCCGGTCGCTCTCTGGTTGGTTAGGATTCTGGTCAGATGGGCGGAGCCGCCTCACCGGGCATCCAGACGCCAAAAACGAGAGTGGTTATGAAGAGCGTTGCGTTCGAGGCGGTATCGAGCACGATGCCGCTTTTTCTTACGCGCCGATTACGCCAGCCAACCGCTTCGACAATTCGTATCTATATCACTGCCGTCCTTCAGGCGCTATTTTGCAATATCCTTGAGCTTCCAGACGTGGATAAGAGACTTATCTTCATCGCCTCGAAGTTCGACAACATATAGCAGTCCCCTGGCGGGGTCGAACGCCGCCGCACCCAGGCGGTGCATAGCGCGAGGTCGTGATTTGAACAGAAATTTACTTATATCCATAACCGCGTATGGCTGATGCTTATGCGGTTTGGCCTTGCCTTTGGCGACGGCAGCGAGATCGGTAGTGTCATAGAACAATATCTGCGCTGCGAAATTAGTTGACCACCAGCCACGCTGATCGTTCGGATGAGGCGGTACGGGCGGATAAGGCCCCCCTTCCGGCCAGACCACACCGTTGGCAAAGCCGTACCAGCATTTGCCTTGGCCCTTCGTACCAACGAAGACTACCGACGACCGCTTACCCGATGTCATCCAGGCTACACCAGACCAATCGTCTGAGTGATGATAACCTTTCATCTTGTGCTGCTTTTCGTCGGCAATGGTAGAATATTTTAGCAGAACGGTGCCTTTGAGTTCGGCCTCAGGTTTGGGAGGATTTCCCTCGTTCCACGGGCCAAAAGCAATCAGCGTAGGGCCCTGAGACACCTGCCCTCCATCGCGCATGCGTCCAGTTACCAGTCGCATCCCAGGCGTGTTCTGCTTTGCCCAGTCGGCTGGTATCGGCGTGATATAATCACAGGTTAAGTACTGGCTTAGTCCCGCGATATTCCAAAGGCCGACCGAACCGGGCTTGGCCAGATTCAGCTCGCACCATCCGTGCGCCGGAGACATATTTTCCTGTCCCATATGAGCTGCCCAGCAGAAATACAGCTTGCCGCTGGTCTGTTTGCCCTGGGCGGGGAGATAAGCCAGCCCCGCTCGGGGTTGTTCGAGGTCCCGCCCCTTGAATAATGTCCCGCGTATGTCGGCAAATTTCTGAAGCGTCTTTGCTGTGTTCAATTTCTTGAGGTTTTTTGTTCTGGATATCACCGGCCTGGGGATATTGATCTCTGAAACCCATGTATTCCAGTTGTGACCTGTCCCGAAAAGCGAGCCTGGGTAGCCATCGCTAGGACTCTTTGGATCACCATCTGGATAATATGCCAAGCCCTGCCCGCTCCAGCCCCAGGCGTACTTTTCCGGCCCGTCCGGAAGGCGAAATGCCCCCTGATAGACCAAGTCATCGGGAAGTATCCGAGCAGCTTTGATGGAGTCAGCACCGGCCTGATCTTGTGTTTTTCCATCACAGGAGAGAATTGCAAGTAAGCAAACTAAAGCGATCAACAAACCAAAACCATGCACTCGTTTTCGATTTTTCATATGTCTGCTCTCCTGTTCAAAGAAGGTATCAAAGAGATTGTAGTACCGCCAGGGCAGGAATGACATGGATAAAAAGATAGATACCCGGCCAAAAGTACGGGAGGGTAGGCTTTGTATAGCACACGGCGCACCTGTTTCTTTTCAATACATCCATCGTGATAAATCCTTGTGAAATTACGTGATTTCAGGATGTTCGATGGTACAATGCCGCTCTTTGACTCAAGCGTAGTCGGCGGGAATTGGTCCTGTCAAGGCGAGTCGTTCCTGAATTTCCGGGATTTTCACCGGAGAAGGAGTCTTATTCGATGTTCGACGTGATTATCAAGAACGGGCAGGTGATAGACGGCACGGGGCGGGAGCGGTTTCGGGCGGACGTTGGTATTGAAGGCGACAGGATAACCCAAATCGGCGAACTGTCGGGCGAGGCCGGTCGTGTCATAGACGCCGACGGAATGGTCGTCGCGCCGGGCTTTATCGACATGCACGCGCACGAGTATTCGGTCCTCGCCGACCCGCACGCCGACAGCAAACTCCGCCAGGGCGTTACGACAGAGGTTCTCGGCAATTGCGGTATGTCGCTGGCGCCGTCCGTCGGCAAGGGCGTCCCCGCCGTCAGGTCAATGCTCCAGACATTCGGCGAGGCCGCCGGTGATATCGAGATCCCCTGGTCGTCGATGGGCGAACACCTCGATTACATGGAAAAACTGGGCGTCATCACCAACTATATCATGCTCGTCGGGCATGGGACGATTCGCGCGTCGGTGCTGGGCTTCGACAACCGCGCGCCCAACGCCGACGAAATGGAGCAGATGAAGGCATTAGTCGCCCAGACGATGTCCGACGGCGCGTGGGGTCTGTCGTCGGGGCTGATTTACCTGCCGGCGATGTACTCCGATACAGCCGAACTGGTCGAACTTGCCAAGGTAGCCGCCGCCGCCGGCGGGATTTACACCAGTCACATCCGGGGCGAGCACGACCCGATCCTCAAAGACGCCATCGCCGAGGCCATCGAGATAGGCCGCCAGGCGAAGATCCCCGTCGAGATTTCCCATTTCAAGGCCTACGGCAAGAGCCTGTGGGGCCGGGCCGATGAGTTCCTTGCGATGATGGACGACGCCCGGGCAGAGGGCATCGACGTCGATGCCGACGCCTATCCGTACGTAGCCACCCATACGATGCTGCGCGCGATCCTGCCGGCGTGGATGCAGGAAGGCGGTACCGATAAATTGGTCCAGCGCCTCAAACAACCCGAACTCCGCAGCAAGGCGAAGGATGAAATCTCCGCCGGGCAGGTGATTTATTTCAAGGGCGTCGGGTGGGACGGCGTCAAGATCGTCCACAGTAAACTGGATGAAAGCCTCGACGGGCGCAGCGTCGCCGAGATAGCCGACAAAAACGGCAAGGACCCCTGCGAGACCGCCTTCGATCTGATGGAGGCCGAACCGGCCCTGCGGGCGACCTACTTCGCCCTCAGCGAAGACGACGTCCGCACCGTCCTGAAGCACCCGCTGATGCGGATCGGCTCGGACAGTTACGCCCTGGCCGACCACGGAATCCTGGCAATGGGCAAACCGCACCCGCGCTGCTACGGGACGTTCCCCCGCGTGCTTGGCAGGTACTCCCGCGACGAGGGACTTTTCCCGCTGGAAGAAGCCGTGCGAAAGATGACCTCGATGTCGGCTGACAAGATCGGCCTGGCCGGCAGGGGCGTGCTGGAAGAAGGCGCGTTCGCCGACGTAGCCGTCTTCAATCCCGAAACCGTCATCGACCGGGCAACCTTCGAAGACCCGCACCAGTATCCCGTGGGAATTGACTATGTCATCGTCAACGGCCAGGTCGTCGTCGAGAACGGCTCCTACACCGGCCAACTCGCCGGCAAAGTCCTGCGGCATAAGTAACAAACGGGTTCGGAAATAAATAAGAAAAGCCCAAACGTCTCTTGACCGACGTATATACAATGGATATACTGTGTATAGACAAGCACAGGAGCCAAGACATGGTCAAGACTCTCACAAAACACGGTAACAGTTATGCGCTGGTGATTGACAAGCCGATTCTGGAACTGCTGAAGATCACGCCGGAGACGCCGTTGGAGATCACTACGGACGGACAGACGCTGGTCCTCTCGCCCGTGCGGAACACAAGGCGGAAGGCAAAGTTCAACAAGGCCCTCAAAGACGCCAACCGCAAGTT
>DAOVFI010000702.1 GCA_030673005.1 Planctomycetales bacterium | reverse complement strand
GATAAAGTCAAATTCCGTCATCTCCTCCCCGTCGGTGAGGCTGAGAATATATTCGCCGGTCTGCGTGAAAAGCGCATTCGCCGGGGCCTTGCCCGTGAAAACCGTCTTGTCCGGCCGTGTCCACACCACGTCCGCATCGTTCAGAAGCGCCGCCGTCACGACCGGATCAATACTACCAGTCGTATCGACATTGAATTTCCAGACATACGGATTCAGGGATTTGCCCTCAAGCACGAAAACCGGGCACACCGTCAAATTTGCTGCGTCGCCCGTACCGCCGGCCGCGCTGCACTCCACCTCGATCTCCTCATCGAAATTGATGTCGTAATTCGTCGGGTTGATTGCGACTGCCGAATTTCGGACCCAGGTTCCGGCTGCACTGAGCTGGACGCCCAGGTTGCTATCGGCAGAGCTGACCCGGGCATTGTTAATTTGCAGATTGACTTTCGGCTCCACCCCGGTATCCACGGATTTCTGCACGACCGAAAACCCGACGCAGTAGGCCTTGCCGTAGGGCCACCGGCGATAGGTATTCATGTCGGTTGCCAGCAGGTTTGCTTCCGTCCCGTTGCCGTAGGTGCCGCTCACGAACAGCTCCATATTGTCCACCACCAAGCCGGCGTGGCCGACCTCAAGCTTCGTGACATCCGCACTCAAAGCCGGTCCGATGATGTCGATGTACGTATTCGTCTGCACCTTGACGATCTGGCCATAATAGACTGCCGCCGCAATCGTGTAGCGGATAGGCAGGCCGACAGCCAGATCGGACGTGTCGCTCATTGCCAGTCGGCTCGTACTCGTCGGCGTCGCGGTATATTTCGAGGCAGCGAGTTCCTGCCATTGCGCGAGCGGAGTATGAGGTAGATTTGCGGGGACAAGTGCCTTGTCGGCGGCGGAACCGGTGATGGCCTCGGCGTCAGTGGCAATTTCCAGGACGCCTGTCGCGCTGGTGGTTGCGGCCTGTTTGAGGGCCGTGAACGCGGCCGACGCCGTCGCAGCGCCCGTCCCGCCCTGGGGAATCGACAATGCCGTAGTCAAGCCGGTGAGCGACGTAATATCAGTGTTTGCCCCGGCGGCTGCACTGCTGCCGTGCGGGTTGCCGGCCCCCTCGTGATCCGTCAGGTCACCGGCAACAGAAGCCGCAGCACCAGCGGCGTCGAACTTGCCGCTGTGCGGGATCGCTGCGGCATCGTGGGTAGAGA
>DAOVFI010000073.1 GCA_030673005.1 Planctomycetales bacterium | reverse complement strand
AAAGTTACCGTCTTTTACACCGCCCCGACCGCTATCCGAGCGCTTATCCGCCATGGCGACGACTGGCCGGCGAAGTATGACCTCAGTTCGCTGCGGATTCTCGGCTCGGTCGGCGAGCCGATTAACCCCGAGGCCTGGATGTGGTACCACAAGCACATCGGAAAAGAAAAATGTCCGATCGTCGATACCTGGTGGCAGACGGAGACCGGCGGGATACTCATCACCCCGCTGCCGGGCGCACATACGCTCAAACCCGGAAGCGCCTCGCGCCCGTTCTTCGGAGTCGAGCCGCTGATCCTCCGCGAGGACGCCACCGAGTGCGGTGTCAACGAAGGCGGAAAACTCTGCATCAAAAAGCCCTGGCCGGGGATGATGCGGACAATGTGGGGCGACCACGAGCGGTTCGTCGATACCTACTGGACGATGTATAATGACCTGTACTTCACCGGCGACGGGTGCAAGATCGACGGCGACGGCGATTACTGGCTGATGGGCAGGATCGACGACGTGGTAAATGTCTCCGGGCACCGCATCGGAACCGCCGAAGTCGAGTCCGCACTGGTCTCTCACGACAAGGTCGCCGAGGCGGCCGTGGCGCCCATGCCGCACGAAATCAAGGGCCAGGCGCTTTACGCATACGTTACACTCGTCGATGGCGTTGAAGAGTCCGACGAGTTGAAGAAGGAACTGGTCAAGCACGTCCGCAGCGAGATCGGACCGATCGCAGCCCCGGATAAAATCCAGTTCGCCCCCGCCCTTCCCAAGACGCGGTCCGGCAAGATCATGCGGCGAATCCTCCGCAAAATCGCCGAAGGCATCGCCGATAAGAGCACGCTCGGCGATACTTCGACATTGGCCGATCCGACAATCGTCGATTCGCTAATCGAAGGCAGACAGTAAAAAATTCTGATTTTTCTTGATGAGACGCGCCCACGGAATTCCGTTCCGTGGGCGTGTCAAATTGGAGTTGTAGTCGAAGTCGTAGGGTGTGCAGGTTTTTTCCCTGCACACCGAATCGTCCATTGACAAAATCGCGGTGTGCAGGAAACAGAACCTGCACACCCTACGAACTACGAACTGATTGGTAAACGTAAAATAAAAAAACTGGAGTTGTATAGATGAGCGAAAACCCGAAGGTAATGCACCGCAATTTCGTCGTCGTCGGGGCGATCCTGATACAGTTGTGCCTCGGCGCTATCTACGCCTGGAGCGTCTTTACGCCGCCGTTGAAGGCGAAGAACCCAACCGACGTCATAGGCGTGTACGCGCCGGCCAAGAGGGATACTGCGCCGCAACTGGGGCTGGCCAATGACAAACTCAAGCAAATGCAGGCCGCCCTCGAGACACCGCTGAAGGAACTGAAAGCGGTCAAGGCCCGGATAAAAGGGGCGACCGACAAGCAGAAGATCGAATTGCTCGAGTCCAAAAAGAAGGGCCTGACCGAAAGCGTCAACGAGGTCGTTCGCAGGTACGTCTCTGCCGAGTCGCTTACGTCGTTGTCGTATGGCTTCACCAATACGCAGACGCAGGCGATATTCGCCGCCGGTCTGGCAGCGTTTGCAATTGTGATGGTGGTCGCCGGGCGAATGATGCCGAAGGTCGGCCCGCGCAAGTTGGCGATCGCCGGCGGCGTCGTGCTCGGCGCCGGATACGTCCTTGCCGGTCTGTTCGGCGGAAAGAGTTTTCTCGCCATGTTTGCTTTTGTAGGGCTTATCGGCGGCGCGGGCATCGGGCTGGCGTACGTCGTGCCCATCGCGGTGGGTATGAAATGGTTCCCGGACAAGAAGGGAATGATCAGCGGCCTGGCGGTGGCGGGCTTTGGGTTCGGCGCTTTGCTGTGGATTAAACTTGCCGGTAACTGGGGCAACCTGATCGCCGACGTTGGACTTGGAACGACGTTTATCATTTACGGTGCGGCCTTTTTCCTGTCGTGTCTGGTCGGATCGATCTGGATGGTCAACCCGCCGGAAGGATGGAAGCCCGCCGGATGGAAGCCGCCGCAGGCGGACGCTTCGGGAAAGCACGTCGCCGGGGCAGTCGATTTCACAAGCGGCGAAATGCTCCGCAGGCCGCAGTTCTACATGATCCTGCTGTGCTTCGCCTTCGGCGCAAGCGCCGGGCTGATGAGCATCGGCCTGATGAAACTGTTTCCGATGAAGGCGATGATGTCGGGCGGGATGGATTGGGCCGCCGCAAGCGCAGTCGCCGGTACGGCAATGGCGGTGTTCTTCTCGCTGGCCAACGGCATCGGACGGATCGTCTGGGGGACAGTTTCGGACAAACTCGGACGGAAGGCGTCGATAGTAATTATGATGGCTACTCAGGGCGTCATCGTGATCCTCTTCCAGTGGATGGCCGGTACGCCGGCGCTGCTGTATGTCGGCGCGACGCTTATCGGGTTCAACTTCGGCGGAAACTTCGCCCTTTTCCCGAGCATCACTGCCGACACGTTCGGGACGAAGTACGTCGGGCAGAACTACGGCTGGGTGTTCCTGGCATACGGCATCGGCGGGATTTTCGGACCTATCATGGGCGGGCGACTCGGCGACTTGGGCAACTTCCCGCTGGCCTTCACCGTCTGCGGCGTGCTGTGCCTGCTGGCCGCCGGCGTCGCCTTGATGATTACGCACCCGAAAAAGGCGGCGGCAAATTAATATGACATTACGTATAAAATAGCACATTCACGCAACGACGAAGGAGTAAAACAGCGTCGAACTTCCAAGCCGTCCTGCATACCGGCTTGGAAGTTCGGCGCTGTTCTTTAACAAAGAATCATGAGCAAGCACATCGCCATTCTTCTTATCGGTCCGACCGGTTCGGGCAAGACGCCGCTGGGCGAACTGCTCGAATCAAAGGGGCTTTGGGACCGGCGATGCGTCCACTTCGACTTCGGCGAAAACCTTCGACGGGTGCCATGCCCTCACGCGAAGCGGGTGGGCATGTCCTGCCCATCCGCCATGCTCACGCCCTCCGGGCGAGAGCATGGCGCCCCTTTTACACCAGATGAAATCAACGTCGTAATCCACTCGCTCGAATCCGGCGCGCTTCTTGAAGACGAACACTTTCCCATCGCCCGGAAAATCCTGCTGGGCTTCCTGACCGAGCGGAACGTCGGCGCCGGCGACCTTGTTATCCTCAACGGCCTGCCCCGCCACGCCGGACAGGCGGGGGACACCGATTCGATATTGAACATCAAGGCCGGTATTTACCTGTCCTGCACGCCCGAAATCGTCTTTAATCGAATCGGCTCCAACGCCGGCGGAGACCGGGCAGACAGAATCGACGACGACATCGAATCAATAAAGAAAAAACTCGACCTCTTCAATAAACGAACCGCCCCGCTGCTGGAACACTACCGGCAGCGCGGTGCGAGGATAGAAACAATTGACATCACGGCGACAACTGCGGCAATAGACATTTGGGAAATGCTGAATAGACCGTAGGCCGGGACGAAGCAAAGCGCAGTCCCGGCAGTTTTTCTCCGGTAAATCAGGATTGCCGGGAAATCAGGATTGCCGGGACTACGCTTCGCTCCGTCCCGGCCTACCGACTACCTCGGGAAAGGATTGCCCCAATGCTTGAAATTGACAATACCGTTCTGGTCGTGATTGACGTACAGGGTAAACTTGCGCAGTCGATGCACGAAAAGGCCGACCTCTTTGAGGACATTGCCAAACTTATAAAGGCGGCAAAGGTCCTGGATGTCCCGATTATCTGGGCCGAGCAGAATCCCGAAGGTCTCGGCCCGACAGTCGGCGAAATAGCCGAACTGCTTGACGGCGAGCCGATAGCCAAGATGAGTTTCAGTTGCTGCGGCGAGCGGCGTTTCACCGAGGCTCTGGAGAGGCTGGGGCGGAGGCAGGTACTGCTTTGCGGCATCGAGGCGCACGTCTGCGTGTACCAGACTGCCGTCGATTTGCTTGAGCGGGATTACAAGGTTCACGTTGCAGCCGACGCCGTCTCGTCCCGTACACTGGGCAACAAGGACATCGGCCTGGCAAAAATAAAAGACGCCGGCGCTGATATTACCAGCGTCGAAACGGCGGTGTTCGAGTTATTGAAGGTGGCTGAAGGCGAGAAATTCAAGGCGATCCTGCAAATCGTAAAGTAATATTATCCGGACGACTTTAAAGGAGCATTTTATGAATCGCAATGAGATGATCGAGGGTATTATGCGTCAGGCGGGCATTTCAAAGGCCAACGTCGGGCGGTTTTATGAAGGCCTGGTGGTCCTGGCGGGCAGGGAACTGCTCAAGAACAACCGGTTCGTTCTGCCGGGGCTGGGCGCGCTGCGCGTTCACCGGCGTGCGGCGTGGACGGCGCGAAATCCGCAGACCGGCGCTCCGGTCCGCGTTCCCGCCAGAAAATACGTCCGCTTCAAGGCTTTCTCCCCCCTGGACGAACTCCTCAACGGCCCGCGTAAAAAGACCGACCAGACACCGCCCGAACCGACCGGACAACTGCCGATGGAAAAATAATCCCCGCCAAATGGTATTTCAATTGGAAATTGGCAATTTTTCTATAGCGCCTTGATAATCACCAGTGTGATGTCATCCTGTTGGGGCGTCTGGCCGCGGAATTTCTGAACGGCGGCGACGACGGCGGCGTGGATTTCACGGGCGGGCATTTCGACGCAGGCCGAGAGGACCTCGCGCATTCGGTCTTTTCCGAACAATTCCTCATCGGCGTTGGCGGCTTCCCAGATGCCGTCGGTCCCGATCGCGACGATGTCGCCGCTTTCAAGGCCGATCGGGTCGGGGCGGACGTAGGCGGTTTTGGCGATAATGCCGAGTGGGATGCCCGTGTTGGACAGTTCTTCAAACTTCCCGCTGCTACGACGCAGCCAAAGGGCGGGATCGTGCCCGCCTGAAACCCACTCCAGCGACCGGTCGTCGGCGTCCAGCACGCCGTAGAACAGCGTCATGAACCTGGCGTCGCCGGTGTCCCTGACCAGGTGCGTGTTCAGCACGTCGAACAATTCACTCAGGTCGCCGCCGTGCCGGTCGGCATGGCTGCGCAGGACGCCGCGCGCCGACGCCATCAGCAGCGCCGCTCCGATCCCGTGACCGGTAACGTCGCCGACGGCGATTCCCAGTTTTCCCGGCCCGAGGTTCATCAATTCAATAAAGTCGAAGTAGTCCCCGCCGGTCTCGTCGCAATAGACGCTTTGACCGGCGACGTCGAAACCGTTCAGTTTCGGCGATTCCTGCGGCAGCAGGTGCTGCTGAATCTCCATCGCCAGGTCCAGCGAACGCTTCATCTGCTCCCGCTCACGCAGTTTCGGGCCCATGTCGTTGAACATCTCGCCGAGGTTCTGCAACTCATCGCCCGTTCGGATTCGCACCACGGCGTCGTAGTCGCCGCCGGAGAGTCTCTCGGCGGCTTCGGCAATTTCAACCAGCGGCCTGGTTACCGAGCGGGAGATGAACAGAGACACGATCACCACTACAATGACTACGCCGAAAAGGACCACGCCGGCGATCCTCATACCCTGGGTCATCTTGTCTGTTACATATTTCTCGGCCTGGGCGGCGTGTGCGACAACCTTCTCGTACGGCACGATAACCACGGGGAACTGCTGGTCCGCCCCGCCGGCGCCGTAGGCCCACAAGGCGTCCCTGCCACGATACCGCATCTTCCGAACACCCGATCTTCCCGCCGTCGCGTCGGCAGTCAGAGCCTTTAGTTGATCGGCATCCTTTGATTCGAGGTACTGCTTCAGCATCGGCCCGCGCCAGTCGTCCCTATGACCCTCGTAACTCTGCTGGGCGAGGATTATCAGTTTCCCTTCATCCTCATCGCCGGCCTGACCGGGGAAAACGAGCAACTTGGAGGCATCGTTGGCCCACTGTTTCGGCAGCGTCAGTTCACGGAATATGCCGACGATCGGTACGTCAATGGCGGTAACGCCGGCGAATGAGCCGTCGGGTCGGCGCACCGGCATCGCCAGCGTCAGCACAATCGTTCGCGTTGAGACCTCCGGCGACGGAAGTATCCACGCAGGCGCCCCTTCGGTCCTGGCCTGGCGGTACCACTGGCGTTTGCGCGGATCGTAGTCGGAAGGATAACCGCCGTGGCCGGGGTAGCAGGTGTGTATGCCGGACTCCAGCGAGGTGTACTGCCAGTAGATGCGATTGGAGTTCGATTTATGGAGGCTCTTGTACGCCGCCGGCATTGTCGAGAGCCGCCCAAGGTCGCCGGCGACGTCCTTTTTGTCCACACCGGGGGCAAGGACGGACACCTGCTGGTCATAGGTAATCAGGATCGGCGCAGGCTTCCCGGTGGCATTGGCGCGGAAATGCTGTGTGGATAGCGCCATGCCTTCAGGCAGATTGACACCATCGTCGTAGTCCTTTGAGAAGAACAATCTCGGCGCCGACGGCGGGGCCTTGGCGAGTCTGTCTTCGACCTCGTCGGCCTGGATACAAAGGGCCAGCTCCAGTATCTCCGCATCTCGTGCGAGGATACTCCCGTAGTCGTCCACTATGTGCTGAAGGTGGTGGCGGGCGAGTTGCGTGAGGATGTTCCGCCTGTTCGATGCGAGTCTTCTTCCGAGGCGGCGCATCGAAACGCGATACGAAACCGTACCGACAATTAACGGCACAATCGCAATTACCAGAAGTAAGATCAGAAGTTTCCAGCGAATCTTCATACTCGAAGTGCAATCTTTATTACAATCGGCTCAGTCGGCAATCTGTCGGCGCAGGGATAGGCGAACACGGCTATCGACCTTCACTCAGGTATTTATCTATTCCCGCCGCGGCGCGTTTTCCGTCGCCCATGGCGAGGATGACGGTGGCGGAGCCTCGGACGATGTCGCCGCCGGCGAAGATGCCAGGAATCGAGGTCAGGCCGGACTCGTCCGTCTCGATATAGCCCCACTTGTTTGTCTTCAACTCCGGCTCGGTGGCCGTCAGCAGCGGATTGGCGTTTATCCCGACGGCTACGACAACTACGTCGCATTCGACCTCATGTTCGCTGCCGGGGATCGGGACGGGGCGCCGCCGGCCCGAATCGTCCGGCTCGCCCAGTTCCATCTTCTGCATCCGAATCCCCGCCACCCAGCCATCAGCGCCGAGAATCTCCACCGGCGCTTCGAGCAGGTGAAACTCGACGCCTTCTTCCTTTGCGTGCCTGATCTCCTCGACGCGCGCGGGCATCTCGGCCTCGGTTCGGCGATAGAATATCATGGCTTTTTCCGCCCCCAGCCGACGGGCGGTCCGAACCGCATCCATCGCGGTATTGCCCCCCCCCACCACTACCACCTGCCGGCCCCGGATTATCGGCGTCCGCTCCGGACCGTCCTTGTACGCGCCCATAAGGTTGACGCGCACCAGGAACTCATTGGCCGAATACACGGCGTTGAGGTTCTCGCCGGGAACCTTCAGGAACACCGGAAGCCCGGCGCCGTTGGCGATGAAGCACGCGCCGAACTCCCGGCGTATCTCGGCCAGCGTAATGGTTCTGCCGACGATGACATTGCACTCTATCCGCACACCGAGTTGTTCGATCTGTGCGATTTCGGCGTCGATGATTTCCTCTGGCAGGCGGAACTCGGGTATCCCGTACCGCAGCACGCCTCCGGGTGCGTGCAGGGCCTCGAATATCGTTACCTCATGCCCCATCCGCGCCAATTCGCCGGCGGCAGTCAGTCCTGCCGGACCAGCCCCGACTATAGCCACCTTGAATCCGCTGGTGGCCCAGGTTTGTAACCTGTGTTCCTTCCCCGCACAGGTTTCAAACCTGTGCCACTTATCCTTGTTCCGCATCGCCCAGTCGGCGACGAATCGCTCCAGGTATCCGACCGCCACCGGTTCGCCCTTGAGGCCCCGGACGCACTCTGCCTCGCACTGAATCTCCTGCGGGCAAACCCGTCCGCAGACGGCCGGCAGCGCGTTGGTGCGGGTAAGTATCTCGGCGGCCGCTGCGAAATCGCCCTCTGCAACCTTCGCGATAAACTCCGGAATGTCCACCTCGACCGGACAGCCGCGAACGCACTGGCGATTCTTGCACTGAAGGCATCGCTGAGCCTCACGAACCGCCGCCGATTCGTCCAGTCCCAGATTCACTTCGCGGAAATTTTTCGCCCGTTCAGCCGGGTTCCGCTCAGGCATCCTGACCCGCTCGATTGCCATTCTTTCCTTCGCGGTCATTTCGTTTTTCGGCGCGGAGGTCGTCATTCAGCCTCCTCTATCTCGTCGAGTTGTTTGGCCAGTTTGCATTCCTTCAAGGCGGCGGCCTCTTGTTCGCGGTACATCCCGAGGCGGTTGCGAAGTCCGTCGAAATCGACCTGGTGCGCGTCGAATTCAGGGCCATCGACGCAGGTGAATTTTGTTTCGCCGCCGACCGTAACCCTGCACCCACCGCACATTCCCGTCCCGTCGATCATTATGGCGTTGAGGCTGACGATGGTGGGAATAGCGGCCTGGCGGGCCTGCCCGCCGAAGCCCTGGCGAAGGCGGGTCATTTCCGCCACCGCCGCCATCATCGGCACAGGTCCGACTGCGAAGACCGCATCAGGTCTGGGCAGGTCGCCGCTCAACATCTCCTCAAGCACCACGGTAACCAGACCCTTGCGCCCTTCGCTCCCGTCCTCGGTAGCGATGAAGACTTTTTCTGAAAACTCCGCAAGTTCGTCGGCGAGGATCACCTGCTCTGCGCTGCGTGCGCCGATTACGGTATAGACCTTGTTGCCTTCTTCGGCCAGCGCCTTGGCGAGCGGGTATAGAACGGCTGTTCCAACCCCCCCGCCGATACAGGCGACGTTACCCCACTTCTCCAGGTGGGTCGGCAGCCCGAGCGGGCCGGCAACGTCGCGGAGCGATTCGCCGGCGGGCGTGGCGACTATTCGCTTCGTGCCGGCGCCGACCGCCTGGATAAACAACGTAATGGTGCCCGCCTGCGGGTCGGCGTCGCCTATCGTCAGCGGGATTCGCTCTGCACCTTCTTCTTTGCGAACAATCACAAACTGCCCCGCCCGGCGGGCCTTGGCCACACGCGGGGCCGAGACCACCAGGCGATGGACGTTCGGACCTAATTTGTCGTTACTGATTACCTTATACACTTTCTCACCTGCGATGACTACTTCGCTAAATGTAAGAGTTTAGCCGTATGCTTCAAGAAAAGAGCAAGTCAGGCACACAAAATGAAAAAACAATTCACCTGCCTGCCGGCCGGCAGGTCTTTTGGGATTGTTTTTTCATTTTTCCGTCGCCTCGGACGTTCGCGCAGGCATAGTATTTATCACTCCAAACAGCCGGAGTGATAAATACTATGTGTGCCTGACTTGCTCTTTTCTTGAAGCATACGGCTAAACTCTTACATTTAGCGAAGTAGTCATCGCAGGTGAGAAAGTGTATAAGGTAAT
>DAOVFI010000169.1 GCA_030673005.1 Planctomycetales bacterium | reverse complement strand
TTCGGTCAATCTCCGGCGAAATCCACGTGCCGACTATCGGTGCACGCATCGCCAGCAGTGCGATTTGCTCTTCGGCGCGGCGGATCTGTTCTTCGAGTGCGACGATCTGTTCGGTCAGGATTTGAGCGGCGGCAGGCTCCTGCGTTCGGGCTATTCGCAGCCTGGCCTGGAGACGACGGCGCTCAGCCAGTAATCGGTCGCGGCTGGCCTCAAGTTCGAGATTTTCGCATTGCAGAAGGACCAGGCCGGCCGGGCCGACTCGCTGACCCGAAGGTAGAAATTCTATTACGAACCCGTTCACCTCGGCGTGGATAATCGACATGTTTATCGGCTCGACGAAGCCCTCAACCCGGCAGCGGTCCGGAAACTTTGTCAACCCCACGCCGATGAACACCACCACAAGGAAAATCAATGTACTGGCTACCGCGCGAGGGCGCCGGCGCGCCAATTCCCCGCTGGTGGCGATGTAACGGACGAACTTGCCCAGCGGTATGCAAAGCCAGGTGAACGCCGCCACGACGCCGAACCCGATCGCCACTATCGCCAGGGGTTTCGGCAGGCGGTCGGTCAGGAACAGCAGGATCATTGCGAAGATGAATATCCGATAGACCGTCGAGGCGACGCCGTAGAAGACGAACCACCCGCGCTCGCCGGGCGTGTGGGCGGGGTTTCGCGCCTGCCGAACGGACCAGACGTAACGCTTGACGAGATAATAGATGTATTCCTTGGACCGCTGGGCGAGGTTGGGTATCTCCAGCAGGTCCGACAGTATGTAGTAAGCGTCGTATCGCAGCAGCGGGTTGCCGTTGAACAGCAGCGAGGAGACGCCGGCGATGAACATGATGTTGTAGCAAACGGCGTGGACGGCGGTCCCGGAGCGTGTGTTGGCCCAGATAATCGCCGCGATGGCTGCGATTGCCAGTTCCACGAACATCCCGGCGGCCCCGACGATAGCGCGATGCCACTTACTGCGGAACGCCCACGCGCTGGAGGCGTCCACGTACGGCAGCGGCGTGAAGACCAGGAACATCACACCCATAACGTGGACTTCGCCCCCGCCGGCCAACCGGCCGAAACGCTTGCACGCGAAGGCGTGACCGAACTCGTGAAAAACCTTCGCTACGACCATTCCAAGGTACAGAAACGGCAGGTTTGCCGGATCGAACACGTTCGATGCTCGATCGACCAGTTCGTCGGCCCGGCCTGCGAGAAAATACAGCCCGACGACTATCAGCGCCAGCCACAACGCCAGTCCGTATTTAGTGAATGCCCGCCCGAACACGCCGGCCCAGCGGTTGAGAAAGTGGTCCGGGTCGATCAGGGGGATACGGGCGAACAGCAGGTTCGTAACGTATCCCTGAACCTCCCTGATCTTTCGCTTGCGATACCTTTGCAGCAGCCCCTCGGCGTCCGGCGGCAGTTCCGCCACGAGCAGATTCGATGTGTACAACTGCCCAAGCAGTTGAATGGCCTCGCCCTGTGTCGGAGCCTCGTCACCGAGCTGCTCGTTGCAGATACGCCAGACCTCCGCGACGGTCCGCTTGCCGTCCAGCATCGCAACGAAATAGTAGGCTGGCTCGTTCAGCCGGAAAAACTGATTGTTTGACGGATCCTGTAAGACGTGCCACATCCGACCGCGAAAATGCTGGCGAAAGACCTGAACCGTGGACCTCAGCCGTGGCCTGAGGCCGGATATGCGATACCAGGATTCGCTGAATGTCGGTCTTTCAATTGCCAATTTTCAATTTCCAATTTCCAATTGAACAGAAAAATAAAGACCGGGCATAACCGTTCAGGTTGCTACGTTGGCGTCACTTTTCCGTGTTTTGTAACGTGCCCTTGCTCAAGCGGAGTATGTGTTTAGCCCCATACGGGGCTGAACGCGTACAAAGCACAGAAGCCTGAACGGTTACGACCGGGCATTGTCCCAATTGGATACTGTCTATTTCTTACTTTTTGTCTTCGTGAGGCGATCACGATTGCCAATATTTCCCGACCTTCTACAACAAGATCCTCCACCCTGTTTTTTTCAATTGGAAATTGAAAATTGTTTATATCCATAATTTCATCCGCACCCAGTTCACCAGTTTTCGGCTCCACAGCCAGGCATATCGCCGCCGACCAATGTGTATCTTCGCGACGCCCTCCATACCGGGACGCATCCAGGGGCGGGTCTCCAGAAGGCGGACGCGGACCTTGAAGACGTTCCGCTGGTCGATAACCTCGGCTACCGGATTGATCCGCTCGACGACAAAGCGAATACGCCGGTCGGGGTATGACGCGGTCGCAAGTTCGCCGTATTGGTCGCCTTCGCGGACCTCGGCGATTTCGTCTTCGGGCACGGACAACTCCGCACGAAGCGACCCGAGCGACGCAACCTCAAAGAGCACGTCGCCTGTCTTGACCGGGGCGTTAGGCCGGCGTTTCAGATCGCCGGTAACGACACAACCCGATATCGGCGAGACGAGTTCAGCCTTGCTGATGTGATGTACCAGAAGGCGAATCTGGGCTGTAACCTTATCGGCCTCGGCGCGTGCGACCTGGGCCTCGGCGGTTTTGCCGTCCCGCATGGCCGCTGCGACCCGCTTTTGATACGCCAGGCGTTCGGCCTTCGCCGCCGCCAACTGCAAACGCAGTTCCGACGTGTCCAGCCAGGCAAGGACGGTCTCGCCGGCGATAACCTTATCGCCGGGGACCACCGAGACGCTCTTGAGGAATCCCTCGAACGGAGCGGGAACGACCTGTTGCTGTGTAGCCTCCAGTACGAAGGGTGCATCAGCACGGTAGTCGCCCTTTGCGAAAATCAGAAACGCCGCTGCCGCAAAAATCAAAATCGCCGCGACCTTCATCCACGTATGCTTCGGGCCAAGAAGCGTCGCCAGCCCTTTTCGAGCACCGGCGGCGGCCTTCGCGCCGAACCAGCGGTCCTGCTCGTACAGATTCGCCACGTGAGGCGTGCACAACTCACACGCAAGCCGAAGGGATTCGACCTCCTCAGTCGCCATCGCGTCGTCCGCCGGCCTCTCTACCGTAAGAACCGCAATCGGTTCGCCCGCCTTTCGCAACGGCAGGGAAACCGAAGCCGTCGGACCGTGGCGCTTCGACAGTTCGCCCGCAGCCCGACTGACGTATTCGGCCCCGGACGCAGACGGATAAATTACCTCCACGTCCTGATCGAGACACTCCTCCATCGCCGATTCGATGTCCTGGACGATTTTCATCTTCCGGCTGAATTTCTCGGTATGACTGGTCGCCTTCAGCCGGACGTATCTGCCCTTCAGGAAGCCCAGGCTCACCCGCTCGCATCGCCAGCGCGAAGACGTCTCGTTACAGAAAGCCATCGCCGCACCGGTGAAACGGTCCTGTTCGTTGACCGCCACCAGGACTTCGGTCGCAATTCGCAGCCGGGCCAGATCGGCCCGGCGACGCTGAAGCGTCAACCGTGCCTCGTAAAGGCTCAACAGGGAAATCGTCAGTTCCAGTCTTTCCCGCCCGGCCTCGACGGCGGTCTTATCGGCGGTTTCGATAACGAACGCGGCCAGGCCCCGGACGCCTTCACCGCCGGCCCTGATAGGGATCATCACGAGGTTTCGACGCGCCGGTTGACCGTAGAGTTCTTCCGGCCCGTGGAGGGGTTTTACCGCCGTTGCGCCCGAAGAAATGACCTGCCCGGCAGATTCCGCCGCCTGCGCCAACCATACCGGTTCATTCGACCCGTCAGCCGGAGGGGGATAGACCGCCAGGGCCTCAATTCGTCCGCCTGAGCCGGACCTCAATATCGCCCCGCAGGTTGCATCAGCAAGGCGACACTGCACCGCAAGGAGGTTAACGAAAAACTCCCCGACGGGACCGTCAAACTGCATCAGACGGTCGATTAATTCCGTCGCAGAAACATTACCGTCAAACTGCTGCCGCCCGATTTGCGAACCGTCCGCCGCCATTGCCTTATTCATCCGCTCCGCAGGCTTACAGGCCGTTCTTGCGCCGCTTCGCCACGTCCATCTCCAACTCGCCGAACTGTTCTTCGTGACGGCGAATCAACTGGCTGAGCGTTATCGCCAGACGCTTGGCCGAGTAATAATTCAGGATCACACGATCGTTGACCTTGAAAACAATCTCGGGCTGGTCCTTCTGCTGGGCGGACGGGACGACCGTGTTCAGCCCGAAATCCAGCATTACCTCTTCGGCCGATCCGTTGGTGCGGAAGGCGTTGGCGTATGAAGTTCGCATTTCCCGCTCATCGACGTGAAGCCGGACCTGCCTCTGGCCGGTCTGCTCACGCGCCTGTTCCTCAACGGGTTTTTCATTCTCGCCGGGTTTTTTTTCATCATTCTGGTTTGCCATAAATCATTCCTTTTTTTCGGGTCGTGTAACGTTCGCACGACCACTAATTGCTTTTACCTTATCGGCTTTATTACCGACAAAAGGGAGAAAACGTACAAACACCCGTTCTCCGGCGGGTCGGCGGGTCGGATTCGGCAGCTCGACGCGCACATTCAGCGTATCGCTGGCGGAGTCGGCGACGGAGGCGATGTGGATAATCTTACCCTTGAACTTATCCTTACCTGCCTTGTCGAATGCGATCCGGGCAACCTGGTCGGTCTTTAGCCGGCGAGCCTGACGCACCGGCGCTGGAACATCTATCCATAACGGGTCAATGTTGACTACGCGGACCACCTCGGAGAGTGAATCGACCGACTCGCCCGTCTCCACGAATACCCGCTCAACTCGCCCGGCAATCGGGCTTTTCAGGCGCATCCGTTCAACACGAAGTTTCGCCTCCTGATACTTGCGCTTATCCTGCTCGTGCTGAAAACGCGATAACTCAAGCGACAATTCGGCGATGGTTACATCCAGCCGGGCGTGCTCGACCTCCAGTTCCGTCGCAGCCCCCTGCTTGGACGCCCACCGAATCTTCTTAAGGTCCACCTTCTTCTGGTCCAGTTGGGCCTTGGCCGCCTTGATGCGAATGGTATCCTCCGCCTGGGCCTTTAAATAGGCGAGTTGCGCCTGCTCGGCCAAATCGTCCTGCCGGACGAGCACCTGCCCGGGATTAACATATTGTCCGTCCTTGACAAGAACCTCGGCAATCCGGCCGGGGTGGACGAACGAAAGCGTAACGTCCTTGCTGGGCCTGGTGATTGCTTCAATATCGTCGGCGACAACGACATCGCCGGCAGGCAAAACCACCATGCAACTCACGCATAAAAATATATTTGTGCGTATCATTGTCGTTAACATGGCTCCTTTTTTAGTAAGAGTTCAACCGTATGCTTCAAGAAAAGAGCAAGCCCGTAGGGTGTGCAGGTTCTTTATCCTGCACACCGAAGTCCATTTGCTGATCGCGGTGTGCAGGAAACCCGCCTTCGCAAATGCTACGGCGTGGCAAGCAGAACCTGCACACCCTACCTGCTGTACAAAGGGAAGTCTCCAGACCCCTACGTTCTATAATACGCCCAAAGGCCTCTTTGCAGTATATCACGGCTTCGCGGATTGACAAGTCTCTTGTCCGGGCTGTAACACCCGGGCGATACAATAACTGGCGAAGTTGGGATAGTGCTGTCATACTAGGCTCTGTCTGAAAGTCTGTTTGGAAGCGAAAATTTCTATTTTTGTTTCTGGCAAGGAAGCAAAATAATGGCATATTGTTGAATATTCCGTTGTTTTGCTGACGCCGACCACAAAAAAAAATTGGAATTTGCAGCCCTAAGAGACTTTTCATACAGAGCCTATTGTCAAAATAATGTCTAATGAGGGGATAAAAAACGGCGCTGCGGATGTGTC
>DAOVFI010000384.1 GCA_030673005.1 Planctomycetales bacterium | reverse complement strand
CGCCTTTGGATTCATCGAATTTCCAGTGCGCCACCAGCGACTTGTCCGCACCTGCCGCCGCACCCGCCGCCGAGCATGAGGCCGAGAAAAAGACAAAAACAAAAACAAGCGATACCGACACAATCGTACGAACGGTTCCTGATGTTACTGTTCTGTGCATGAGTTTTTCTCCTGTTTATTTCCGGTTACATTATTAGCATTAGCCGTTACGAATCCGACGTGCAATCGTACCGGACTTTCTCCTGTCGGTCAACCAGCCATAATTCGTGGCATGGCCGCCTGCCTACCGGCAGGTAGGTCTCGGCCATGAGTCTTCGTAACAGTTCAGCGGTTTGCAAAGATCTGTTGCGTCAGCCGCTAACGCGGCTGACCTTTGCAAACTGCTAAACTGTTACGATTAATGCACAGGCGCCTACTCACGGCCGGGACGGCCGTGTCACGTTTCGCGGGCGAGACGCCCGTGCCACGACGCTACTGCACTCGAAGACCTTGACCATATACGGTTGAACCCTTATCGTGATGATATGGTTTCGAAAAAGACTTATTTTCTCTCTGCGTGCGTTTTTCTCGTTGTGGCGATCCCGTTCGAGTCGGGCCTTTGTGCCGCCGGACCGTTCACCGGGAAACCCCGCCAGCCCGCTACCAGGCCGAGTGAAAAGCAGTTGGACGATGCGCGGAGGGTCTTTAATCGCCTGTTTAAAGACGTCGGGCTTACACAGGCCCGGAAGCAGCGTATCGAAAAACTCATCGCCGACCTGAGCGACGATAACTGGAAAGTCCGTGAAAACGCCACCAGGGAACTGAGCGGTGTCGGGATTGAGGCCGTTTCGCTGATTTCCAAGGCCGCCGAGAGCAAGGACATCGAGGTGGCTCTCCGGGCGCAGGATATCCTGAAGGCCGTTCGCGCCCGGACCGAGTGTGTCGGAGTCGATCTGAACCCCGCCATAGATACCCTTTTCGCCGCGCGTGAGAAGGAACTGCTGCCGATGCTTATCAAACTGCTGAACCACGGCAAACAGAATGTGCGTTACGCAGCCGGGTACGGCCTGCGACGAATTACGGGGCAGTGTTTCGGATACAACTCTTTTGACGAGCCTCAAAAACGTGCACCGGCCATTCAAAAATGGCGACAATGGTGGAGAAAGAACGAAGCGACTTTCGCCTTCAGAGCAACGGGCGCGCCGACGAAACCAGCCGGTCTGCTTATCTGCGACTCGATTACCAAAACGCTCACAGCGGTTACATTTGACGGGAAAGTCGCATGGTCGCGGAAGTTTGAGCATAAACTTAGCTGCGCCATAGGCCTTGCCGGCGGGAACGTGGTTGCCGGTTTTCAAGGCGTGCAGAAGAGCGTAGTGGAATACGATCGCACCGGCAAAGAGGTCTGGTGCATGAACAGGGCCGATCTATTCGGCGGCTGGCTGGTCGATGTCCATCGACTGCCGAACGGGAACACGCTAACCGCCCAGTCAGGGCACGGCGGCGAAAACGCACACGTTACCGAAATCAGCCGTGACGGAAAAACCGTCTGGCAATTGAAACTGGACCAGCCGTGCGGCGCGCAGCGACTGCCCAACGGCAACACACTCATTAGCGAATATCGCAAGGGCAAGGTCATCGAAGTCGATTATAACGGAAAGGTCGTTTGGGAGAAGGCGGGTCTGAACAGGCCGAACGACGTAACCAGGCTCACCAACGGCAATACGCTGATTTCCGAATACGGCGGGCGGCGAGTAATAGAGGTGAACCATGGCGGAAAGATCGTCTGGCAGCGAGTGTGTCCGGTCAGCCCGTCAAGCGCCCGCCGGCTGCCGGACGGCACGACCGTCATCAACAACGAGCGAGAGGGTGCCGTTATCGTCGGTCAGGACGGTAAGGTAATCCGCCAATTGCTCAAACACAACGGACGCCACGGCAAGATACGCCTCGTCCCGGCGGCGGTTTTGAAGCGGAAACCTTAACACGTCAACGCGAGTTGTAAAAAAATTGAATATTGAATAAAGAACAGGGAACCTGCCTGCCGGTCTTCGACCCTGAGGCTCAGACCCGAAGGGCAGGCAGGTGTCGAATTTCGAAGTAAAAAACAGATCGTCTGTCTTTTTTTACTTCATTATTCATAATTGAACCTGTTGCACTTACGGTGTGAATTTGCCTTCTACGTCAGCCTCGCTTTCTGCGGCGCAGCGCCAGCAGTCCGCCGATACCCAGCAGCGTCAGCGTGGCAGGCTCGGGGATGTCGTATTCCACCATGTATCCACGGGCGACCTGGCATATCCCTCCACTTTGTCGGACGTCTCTCCACTGCGAGGTACCGGGGACAGGGCAAACGAACTGGGCAAAGTCCACATCCTGAGCAGGATTGTAGAAACCCCCGTCGTTGGGGTAGCCGGAATACCAGTTGGTGAACTCCCACTCTTCGCCGGTAACCCACGCCCAACGCTCGTCAGGAGCGAAGCCCTGAACCGCGTCCTTAGCGGTGGCAGAAGCACCTTCCTGGTATGCGCCGATCCAATTCCCAGCGGCTCGGAATCTGTCATCGCCGCCGATGATCTGGTGGTTCCAGACCCACTCGTTCTCTTCGGAACTCGTGATGGTGACCAAATGGCCGCTGACGCCCATGTGGCTCATACCTTCAGCATTAGTTTTCGCGGCATACCAGCTTATGGAATCATAGACGAACTCGTAATAGTGCCCGTTGCCGCCCTCTGCGACTGTCCACTGGAACATGTCTGCCGACGCAGACGATACCAATAACACGCACACCAATGCCGCGCAAACCGCGCGACCCAACCAATTAATCCGAAACATGGTAATCTCCTCTCGTTCCATAATTGATAATTGGGTCCGTCCCTGTTATTTCCCTATCCGTG
>DAOVFI010000366.1 GCA_030673005.1 Planctomycetales bacterium | reverse complement strand
AGGTATCGGCCCTCGTACACCTCCACACAGTCGGCGAAACCGACCAGTCCTTCGGAATAATTGCCCCTCTCCCGTTCGATCCGCAGCCTCATCCGGGAGCACGAGTCATAATCGCCGTTCCAGACCTTGAAATGGGCGATTCCGTCGGTGAATTGATAGATCTCGTTGTCCGGCGTTCGGATGATTGTTACTTCGTGCCAATCCTGTGGGTCTTCCGGCTCCTTGCCTCCCGTTGTCATGAAGCCGGCGTCACACTCCCCGCCCAACGGCGCGTCCGGGCCGCCGATCGGGTTCCAGTGGGCCTGACCGCCGCTGAAGCCCGTGTGTGAACCCGCCCGCATGGACGAATCGAAAAGATATTCCCCCAGCCACATGTACCGATACCGTATCCTCGCCTCCGTGCCGGCGATTTTGTACTTCGGATAGTAATATCTGATTTTCCAGGTACCGTACGCTACGGTCGAGTCGGTCTTGATAGCGCCGTCGTCTATCGAGTCGCTCGTACTGAGCATCTTTTTCGACGGGTCCAGACTGTGGTAACTGTTTTCCCACTCCGGCAGAGGCCTTGCCCACGGGTCGGTCTCCGTTCTGCCGCTGTATGCCCCGTCGGTGAAGTAATCCAGCATGTCCGGCGCTTCATCATTCGACAGCGTCGAGATAACCCACTCCATATGCTCCTCGTCGCTGGCGGCGGTTACCTTGACGTGGATTTCCCAGATTCCCTTCTCGTCGGGCACTGTCCAGACCAGTGAGTCGCCGCCGGCGGACTGGACCACCTTGTTCACCTGCCACTCGTACGCCTCGGACCCCCCGGCCGTTATGCTGAACGTGATCGTGTCGCCCTGCTCTATCAGGTACATCCTGTCCTGGAGGTTGTCCTTGTTCTGGGGATTGCCTCCTTCGGACGACCATCCTGTGATTATTGAACCTTGGGCCAATGGGTTTGTATCTTTGACGGCCAGGTATCCGACCGTCCCTGCCGCCAGGGCGGCGGCGCACAGAATTGCTGTCATCTTCGCTTTTGTAATCGTCATTCCTCTATCCTCTCTGACATGAGAACAACCGCCGGTTCGACGGCACGTAACCGCATCCACGGCTGCAGCGCCACACTTTTATCGCCTTTTATATCATAACGAGTAAGCGTGTGACTTCACATGTACAGAGGCACTTTACCTGCTGGATTATTTGACTTTGGCGATTGCGGCGGAAATGAGAAACGTGGGCACGGGCGTCTGCCTGCCGGTAGGCAAGGTCCCGCCCGTGCCACGAAATCGGTCAGTTTGATTTTTTAAGAAAAATTGCCCCTGGTTCCTATTCCCTGGTCCCTATTGCCTATTCTTCAGGTGTTCGTCGAGTTCTTCGGGTGTGGAGATCATCACGTCGTAGAATTCGCCGAAGTGTTCGCAGTCGGGCGGGTTGTGCTCGCGGCAGCGTTTGGGGCGGCGGTCGTAGATTGTGCAGAAGTTGTCCTTATCCAGATACATGCACCGGCCGGCGATGATTCGATACCATCGATATGACCGGATAAAGACACGTATCGTGTCGTACTGCAACTCCCACTTCAGTTCGTCTATATCGTCGGCAGTCTTGGGCTTGGTGATGGGCATGACAAGGTCGTGGCAGCACTTTGCAGGGCAGTCGTCGCAGGCGTTAAGAGTGCGTTTTCTTTTGCGTTTTTTGTTTTTTTTCATAGTTCTTTTTGTAGGCATGTTGGTAAGTTTGTAGGGTGTGGAGGGTTCTGTTTCCTGCACACCGCGATTGGTAAAGGGGGAGCATTTGGTGTGCAGGGAAAAGAACCTTCCACACCCTACGGGCTACGGGTTACTGCTTTTTCCATGGCGGCGTATCGGGCAGGTGCGCGTCGAATTCGGCGATGAGTTTTTCCTCGTATTCGCCGGCGTACTTACCAGCGAAGAATTTATCAACCGCCTCTTCGAAGAAGCGTTTCCATGAGTCGGCCTCGTCGCCGGGCATTATCGGATAGAACAACGCGCCGTTTGCCTTGGCGGCCTTCATGTCGCCGGGTGCGTCGCCGATCATGAGAATCTTGTCGGCGTCGTATTTTCCGCCGGCTGCATATTGGATGTGCTCTTTCTTGGAGCCCATCTCCTGCCCGCAGATCATTTCCACGTACTGCGAGATGTCGTGTTCGGTCCATTCGCGGGTAAGGGCCTCGCCGGGCGTAGCCGAGACGACGATGGCGTCGGCGGCGCCGGTTAATTTCGCCAGTGATTCACGGACAAACGGAAAAGGTGGGACGCCGTGGACGAACCTGCCGACGGTGGCGTTGACTGCCTGGGACCATTCGAGGGCTTTTTTGAGAACACCGTCGCTGCTCTCGTCCACCTTCGCCTCGAGCGCCGGGTTGCCGAGTTTGGTCTCTTCGTCGATCCACTTTCGCAGCGGGTCGATCTGCGGGGCCTTGTATCCCCGCTCGACGGCTTCGGGCCTGTCGGTCAGCAGGTCGAAGACCATCACCAGGGCCGGGAAGCGGTTTATCCCGCGCCACTGACTGTAGAGGTTGACGAATTCGGCCGCCTCGCGTGCGAACCGGCTGACGGCCTGGAGGTCCCAACTGTTAATAATGTTGGGAATGAAGCACTCTTTGTGCTTAATCTCCATCGTATCGAACGCACAGCCGTCCGAATCGATTCCGACAAAGAAATCCTTTGTCTTCTCAAGTCCCTTCAACGTTTCAACGGGGTCTGCCATTTGTCACTCCCAATTACCGAGTTCAAAGTTGATTGTATGCCCAAGCCCGCGGATTGCAATCCGTGGGCTTCGTTCTTTCTATTGAACGAACGGCGCCACGTGTCTGCCGAGGTGTTTTTCCAATGCCGCGTAGTGTGCTTCTTCGTCTTGTTTCAGGGCCGACATAATCGGCTTGCCGAACCGTTCGCCGTCATCGACCGTCAGAACCGATCCGAACGTAACGTGCAGCGCCTGGCGGGCGTCGAAGTCGTCCAGCAGACCGGGCAGGTCGTCGTCCTTAATCGTATCGGCAGGAGG
>DAOVFI010000358.1 GCA_030673005.1 Planctomycetales bacterium | reverse complement strand
GGTAGCGATGGTGGAACAGGTAGTGCCCGCGGACAAGATGGAGGAGCCGATAGCGCCCGCGGGCAAGGTGAAAAAGAAGCGGCGGAGCCGCCGAGCTGGCAGAGCCAGCGGAAGCGCTGGAAGCGCGAGTTTAGCCGTGGTCCCACAGGGACACTTGAAGCTTGCGGCACGGAAGAAAAAGACCTCCGGTAAGCGGAAGAAGAAACCGGCGAAGGAGGAGCCACAGAAGCGGGATAAGCTGGGCCGGTTTATCCCAAAAAAGAAACGGGCAGCGCCCGCAGGCAAGAAAAAGAAACCTGCATCAAAACATACCAGAGTGCATCAAAACACACCTAAGCGCACCAGAGTGCATCAGAGTGCACCGGAGCATGTTGAGCCGGAAGAACAGAAGGCGAAGCAGCCGGCGAAACGCCCGCGCCGGCGCGTGAGGCGTTCGGACAGACAGATAAGGACAAGGTACTAAAATGAAGGCGCTATCGGTAAAACAGCCGTGGGCGGAACTTATTGATTCAGGCAGAAAGACGATTGAGACACGCACCTGGCACACGAAGTACCGCGGCCCGTTGCTTATCTGCGCGTCGCAGACTATTGACAGGGAAGCGCACGAGCATTTTAGGAAACAGGGCTTTTTTTCTCGTGAAACGGACTACATCAGGGGCTACGCCTTAACGGTTGCGAGTCTGGATGATTGCCGGCCCATGACCAGAGAAGACGAGGAGAAGGCATGGTGCCGTTATCAGCCTAATATGTACAGTTGGGTGCTCAGCAACCGGCGGCAGGAGTTTCGGCAATTTAAGGTAACGGGGCGCCAGGGTCTGTTTGAATGCGAAGTCAAACCGCTGATAATCCTGGCGGAGTATTGCCCGGGCGACTTTTACATGGGTTGGTGGCTTTATGAGAGAGATCGCAGCGATGGCTCGGTAAACGATTGCGGCGGTTATTTGGGTTGGTGGGGCTGGTTGCAATCGGTGGAGAGGCAAGAGAAAGTTTACAATCTCTGTTGCGCTTTAGGTTATGCAAATCTCCCGAAGCCGCAGCGATATTCTGATAAGTTCGCAGAGGCATTTGCCGCGAGATTCCCCAAAGGCATAGCTGTTTCTCGCGTAAAGCTTGGATTTACTTGTAGGGATTATGACCCGAAAACCGCAATTGTAGGGGCGTAATTGACCGCACTACCCGCACGTAGAATCGAAGTCCACCCGCGGGGCGAGGACCCTATCGCCGCCTTGTTTGCCGCGATGCGGCCGCGGAAGATGCGGAGCTTACGCGAATTCGCGGAGGAAGAAATCGAGATGCCGCCCGGTGGCCGATACGCAGGCGAGAAGTTCTCCTGCGACCTGATGCCGTGGTCGGGTCTGCTGCTCGATGTGTTTTCGGATGCGTTTGCCGGCCGGTCGCCGTACAGGCGCTATGTAGTTACCGCGGACGTGCAGGACGGGAAGACGACGTTGGGAGTGACCATTCCGCTGATGTACGCCCTCTTCGAGCTGCGCGAGAACGTTATCTTCGGCGTGCCGGACGTGGACATGGCGCAAGAAAAGTACGAGACGGAAATCAAGCCGATGATAGTACACAGCGGGTTCGCGAACATGCTGCCGGCAAAGGGGCCTAGCAGCCGCGGCGGGAAGGTGAAGGCCATCAGATTCAAGAACGGGACGACGCTGCGGTTCATGGGCGCGGGCGGAAGCGACGCGCAGCGCTCAGCATTCCCGGCACGCGTGGTATTCGCAACCGAGCTCGATAAGATGGACCAGCCGGGCCATGCCTCGCGCGAGGCGGACCCGGTGACTCAGCTCGAAGCACGCAGTGATTCGTTCGACCAGAGCGCACTCTTCTTTGGCGAATGCACGCTGAGTAATACCAGGGGCAGGACGAACCTGGAAATTATAAACGGCACGGATACGAAAGTCTACATCCCGTGCCCGCACTGCGGCGAATACGTTACACCCGAACGCGAGCACTTCGGCGGCTGGCAGGATGCCGCGGATATTCTTGCCGCGAAGGAAAACGCGCGCTACGTGTGCCAGAAATGCGAGACGCCCTGGACGGAAACGGACAGGAGAAAAGCGCTCGAACGGCCCGTGCTGCTTTCACGCGGGCAGGAGATAAACAAGGATGGGGTAATCACGGGCGAGGCGCCGCGGACAAATACGTTTGGCTTTCGCTGGAACGCGATGCTTTCAAGCCTGAAATCGCAGGCATATATCGCCGAGCGGGAATATGCGGCGGAACGCTCGGATGAGGATAACCCGAAGAAAGCCTTGTTTCAGTACACGTGGGCATTGCCGTGGGATGATTCCGCGCAGGATCTCTCGGGAATCGACCGGAACATAGTACTCAAGAAAATCGGCCCGCACGCACGCGGCATGGTGCCGGAAGGCGCGGAGACGCTTATTGTATTTATAGATATAGGGAAGTGGACCTGCTGGTGGACCGCATGGGCCTGGCGCGAGGACGCGAAGGGATACCTCATCGATTACGGAGCACTCACCGTGCCACAGGGCAAGAAGACAAGCCCGCTCGCCATACTCGAGGGGTTGCGAGCGTTCAGGGATGATATTCTTGCAGCCGGATGGCAGACACAGAAAGGCAGGCAAATAACGCATAAGCTATGCGTCGTGGACTCCAGGTACGCGCAGGAGATAGTCTACCGGTTCGTAAGCGAATCCGGCCAGGCACGCTACCGGGCAAGCAAGGGCTTCGGGTCAGGCCGGGACCAGGAGGCGTGGAAACAGCCGAAGGCGGGCAAGGGCAAGCTGGTCGGGCACCAGTGGTTCGTGAGCCGGCAGCCGGGCAGAATCCGGCAGTTTTGCATGAATGCGGACTTCTGGAAGGCCCGGGTGCACGAGGGATTCTTTGCGGATAAGGAGAGTCCGGGCAATTTGCAGCTCTACAAGGCGCCGGAACGCGAGCACCTCGGGTTCGCGTACCAGATAATCGCCGAGCGGCAGATGGAGGACTTCGAGTCCGGCCGCGGGCGAAGAGTATACTGGTACCGTGTACGCAAGGACAACCACTACCTGGACTGCACCTATGGCTGTATGGCGGCTGCGGACTACCTGGGTATCCGGCCTATCCCGCC
>DAOVFI010000454.1 GCA_030673005.1 Planctomycetales bacterium | reverse complement strand
GTGGCCGGATTCGATTAGGAGTCTATACGGGGCCTGCTTCGCCGGTGAGGCGGTGGATGCAGGGGGCCGGTTTTCTCAGCGAGGACCGCACGAAGGAGGGACTGGCGCTTTCGCTGAGCGTTGCGGACAACGTAACACTTTCCAAGCTGAAGGGCTTCGGTCCGCTCGGGTTGGTGCTGCCGAGCCGACAGGATGGAGCCACCCGACGATGGATAGAACGATTAGGGATTCGCTGCCAGAGCCCCAGACAATTGCTGTCGTCTCTATCGGGCGGCAACCAACAGAAGGTGGCGCTGGCCCGATTGTTGCTGCACGATGTCGATGTGCTGCTGTTAGATGAACCGACGCGGGGTATTGATGTAGCAGCCAAGGCGATGATTTACAAGCTGATTGACGCATTGGCGACGGGCTCGCCGGCCGAGGGCCGAGCCCCCAAGGCGGTGCTGATGGTAAGCAGTTATCTGCCGGAGTTAATGGGCATCTGCGACCGGGTGGCGGTAATGCGCCGCGGCCGCCTGGGACCCACACGCCGCATCGATGAAATCGACGAACATAAGCTGATGTTCGATGCCACGGGCGCGGAGGTGACAGGATGACCGACCCGATGAACCAACATCTGTCGAGCCTTCGCGGACTGCTCAGTCAGACCAGTGTCAAGCTGGTGCTGGCCCTGATAGGGATTTTCGTGTTTTTCGTGGTCGCAATCGGTGTACAGGAAGCGGTCAATGCCCACCGCTCTAACAAAAGGATATTGGCTGAACTCGAAGCGGCGGGCGTCCCGCCGGACGAACGTCAACAGGACCGGAGACTGACCAGCCCCTGGTGGGATGGTTACGATGCCTCGCTGCGTTTTTTAGGGCGCCCGAACATCGAAATGATCGCCCGCCACACCACGATTGTGGGAATGGCGGCGCTGGGTATGACCTTGGTGATTATCTCGGGCGGTATCGACCTGTCGGTCGGCTCGATTGTGGCGCTAAGCAGCGTAGCCATAGCGTGGCTGCTGCAATATGCCGGCGCCGGGCCGTTGACGGCGGCATTAGGGGGCGTGGCAGCGGCAGCGTTGTTCGGGCTGCTCAGCGGGCTGCTGATAACCCGGCTGCGGGTGGTGCCATTTATTGTTACCCTCGGTATGATGTTAGTGGTTCGTGGGGCGGCAAAAGGCATCGCACGCGAGCAGAAAATCGACGTCGATATCGCGCGGGCGAAATGGCTGCCGGAACTGCTGCGCTCGGTGGTGGGGACAGAGCATAGCTGGACGCTGGCGCCTGCCGGGGTGTGGGTCTGGTTGATTCTGGCGGTAGGTATGGCGGCCGTGCTGCGCTACACGCGGCTGGGCCGACATATATTTGCAATCGGTTCCAACGAGCAGACCGCCCGTCTTTGTGGCGTCGCTGTCGAGCGCGTCAAGGTCATAGTCTATATGCTCTGCGGCACTTTTGCCGGGCTGGCGGGACTGATGCAGTTTTCGTATTTGACGGTGGGGGACCCTACGGGGGCGGTCGGGCTGGAGCTGAATGTAATCGCGGCTGTGGTTATCGGCGGCGGCAGCCTGGCCGGCGGGGAAGGCTCAATCCTCGGTACACTTATGGGGGCGCTGATTATGACGGTCATCGCTACGGGCTGCGCGCAGATGTGGCTGCCGAACTGGGTGCAGGAGATTATCACCGGCGCTATTATCGTCGTGGCGGTGGGGCTGGACCGGCTGCGACACCGTCGCAGTATCTGAACAAACGGCCGGAACCAGAGAGTGTCGGAACAGGTTCAGTCGTGTTATTGTAGAATTATGTGCAACAATTCCAGATTTTTATATTTTTTTCTTGACAAATGTGGATGGATTTGGTTTAATATAGGTGTTATGAGGCAGATTAACCGTAAAAATACCGGTTGTTGGTGGTGGCCTGCGGGATAAAATCCGACAGGCAAGCGGTAATTTGCTGTAAAAAAAATTAGTAGAGTGTTCAGAAAAATGCAGCCTGTTGGAAAAAAGCAGGCTGCTTTTTTTGTTTGTATTTTTGGCAATTTGGCAATAGAAAGTACCGATAAGAGGTTCAGAATATGGAAGATTACAGGCAAATAATAAACGGTGCTCAGCCGGGTCAAATCGTGCCTATTGTAAAACGGATAGATATTAAGGAGCCGGTGGATTTTTTCGCCAAGCTGAGCAACTACGGCCAGGCTAAAAACTGCTGTTTGTTTGAGTCCAGGGAATACTTAGCAGGCAGTGGAGCGCTGAGTTTCGGCACGGCAAAGCCGGCACTTTACCTTACCGGTACCGGTACTGATTTTACCATAAA
>DAOVFI010000529.1 GCA_030673005.1 Planctomycetales bacterium | reverse complement strand
GTCCGCGCAGGTCTCGACGACTATCCGCAGAATGTCCACGTTCATCATACCCCCGAAGCGGGGATTGGGTTCCTTGTAGCCCATATCCGCGACAATCGCCAGGCCGCGCTCGTTCAGCGCCATTGACGGGCCGATGTCGTGGACGTCGCAGTTTGCGATGAAGCGGTAAATCCGCCTGCGTGGTTTTTTCAGCCCGACGGCGCAGGTGCACTGCGGGCGCTCGGTCTGATCGCGGTTCTTGTGCAGGAGTGTCCGCCCGTAGATGTTGTGGCGCGGGGCAGAGTACCAGGTGAAACATTCCGGCCGGTTGATGCCGCGATACTTGGCGCCGCGGTAAATAAAGTATTCTTCTGCGCCCACGCCCGAAGCCTCAGCGATTCCCTCTGCCTCGGCCAGCCAGTGCGGGGCGTAACGGTCCACCAGTTCAAGATAGTATTTCCCCGCCGAAAGGAACTTCCGCTTGCTGATCCGGTCGTTTTCCCGCGCGAGCCTGTAGAATTCCCTCACGCCGCGTCGAATCTCCGAGCGATTCACACTACCGAAGGCCCGTCCGACCTTCTTCGGCGTCCCTTCCAGGCAGACAAGATCATCGCAGACTGTTTTTTTCACAATAAATCTCCTGCTTCATAACCTGACCGTTAGAGCCAGCACTCCCGCGACGGCCAGGACGAACCCGATTATGCCCCACTTTCCGACCCTTTCGCCCCATGCGGCAGCGCCGATGATCTGGGCGAGGATCATTACGCTGACGGTCGTAACGGGAAAGACGACTATCCCGTCCAGTTCACGAATCGCCCATACCCGCGAGCCTGAGGCTGCGAGTCCGCAGACGCCGGCGAGGAAGCCGTAAAGCAACTCCTTCCGCCCCGGCCTGACCTTGACCGCAATCATCACCGGTACGGTTATCAGGAACGCGCCGGTGAAGACCATCGTTATAAAGAACATTCGGCTGCTGTCGTCGGGCAGGGCGCGCGTGGACCTCAGGACAACCTCCCATCCGCCCTGTCCCAGCATCGCCGCCAAGACCCAGAAATACCACGCCTTCGAGCCTTTTCGGCCCGGATCGGCCGGCGTCGCGCTGCCGCTTTTTTTCGCCCGGTCAATCCCCAGCATTATGACAGCCGAGGTTGCAACCGCAATCCCCGCCAGCCTCATCAAAAGCGTCGCGCTGACCGGCAGGAGCGGAACTTCGCGCCAGTAGAGCAGCGACGCGAGCGTCGGGATTATCATCGAGCATCGCAGGATGGTCCAACTTGCGCCGAGGTGTCCGAGTTGAACGGCCTTGATCGAGGCGAAGCCGGCCAGACCGAACAGCACCGCCCCGATTACGCCCGTCCATCCTGCCAGGCTCCATACTTCACGCAGTCTTGATGTGTCCGTGGTGAACATCGCCACGGCAAGCATTATCGCTGCCGCCGTTGCGCGAAAGACGGCGTTGATACCCAGCGCCCCTGCCCCCGCCCGCGTGCCCATCCGAAAGAACACCGGCAACAGCGACATAAAAATTATGGAAATTATCAGGTAAATCATTCGACTTGTCCCATTTGAACGGCACCTTCTGCTTTTTCCAAGTTTTTTGTCATTGTCATTCAATCTGGTGTTCGTCGGGGAACCGGCGGGCCGCTCGTGCGTCTAATATAATGACGGATATTCAGCGAAAGGAGAATGAGCCATGCGTACTGCAATTTGCGTAGTCCTGTCGTCGGTCCTGGTGCTGTCGGTCGTACAGGCCGGGTCTGCCAAAAAGGGCAAGGTCGAAGGTACACCCGTAATGGTCAGACCGGCGGCCAATGTCCTGACGCAATACCTCGACCGGGCTAACATCCACCCGCCGGTCCGACTGGGCCGGCTGACGGTCTTCC
>DAOVFI010000714.1 GCA_030673005.1 Planctomycetales bacterium | reverse complement strand
TGTCCTCTATTAGACCTGATTTGTTGAATTGGGTGGCACGGTAGATTACACTAACGCTCATCCGCCTTCGGCTCCTTCGAAAAACTCCTGCGCCTCCGGCGGGACTTTTCCGCGGAATGCCTCGCGGTGCCGCCCGAAACGCCCTGCCAGGCTTTGCAGGCAGAACTCGCAGAGGATTCTGACCGCTTCGGGCAGGTCGGTCTTCTCCAGCATCCGGGCGACCTTGACGGCGAGGGCGTCTTCATGCTCGAAGAGGTATCCGACTGCCCGGCGCAGTGCATCGACCTGTGTCGGCGGGATACCCGCCGTCGAGAGTCCCTGCTCGTGAACGCCCCTTATGGACGAAGGCGACGTGTAGTAGCCCGCCGAGGAAAAGAAGGTGAACGGCGGGACGTCCCGGACCACCGGCGTCCGTGGGCCGACCCGGCTGAAGCGACCAATCGTCGTAAAATGATGCACGCCGACCATCTCATCCAGCACCGCGCCGGTCTGGACGCGGATGTGACCGGCCAGCAGGACGGCAGGACCGATGTACGTCTGATCGTCCACGTAACAGTCGTGGGCGACGTGAGCGCCGACGTCCAGGACGTTGTCGTTGCCGATGCGGGTAAGGCTTCCGCCGGCCTCGGTCCCGACGTGGGCCGTAACTTTCGGACCGAGGCGATTACGATCGCCGATAACCAGATACGTAGGCCGACCCTGATATTTAAGGTCCTGCGGGACGGCGCCGAGGACGCACCCGTCCTGGATAAGGTTATCGCCGCCGATTCTCGTCCTGCCGGTAACGGTAACACGGCAGCCCAGTTCGGTCTCGGAGCCTATAACGACATCCGGACCGATGACACAGCACGGTCCGATACGAACGTCCGGGGCAATCTCAGCCCCGTCGGCAATCTCTCGTATAACGGTCAGATGTGACGATCCGTTCATGTAAGGCCAAACCTTGCTTGGTTTTCATATGTATGGAAGGTGGTTGCCATTATTCTTTCGACAATATCCCGTAAGTGTAGGTTGGAAAATCTAGACCTCGTAAAATTCTGGTGCGTCTTCGGTCAGGATATAGTCCATGTTTTCTTTAAGGTCATGGCGGTACATGACGAAATCTGCGCCCTGTAAGTAATCTGTCCATTCGTGTTGCTTGAGGTCTTCG
>DAOVFI010000292.1 GCA_030673005.1 Planctomycetales bacterium | reverse complement strand
CGGGTTGAGTTTGAACAGCGACGAGGCCGTGTGCCAGAAGGGTGGCGCGAATATGTTGAATCGCATCCCCATCTTCACAAGCAGCCGGAGGTATGGATCCAGTTTCGAGAAATCGTAAGACAGCCTGCCGCTGCTGTCTTCTTTGATGCTGATGATCCTCGGATCACGGCTGGTAATGTACCCATAGAGGAGCGTGTTGATCCGGCGGTCGTGCAGAAACCGCAGGTACTTGCGTATCATGGCCGCCTGCTTTTGCGGCGAGCCGGGATAGAAATCATAGAACCGCGACATATTGTCCATTGTCGAGAAGCCGAAGACAGTCGCGATATGCGTCTTTTCCGGCAGTGTGAAGTCCCAGACCGTCAACTTGACCTGCACCGTCTGTGGCGCAGCGCCGGCCGGTCGAACCTCGATCCGTCCGTGGTAGTCGCCGGCCTTGGCGCCTTTGGGGACGCGAATCGACACCCAGACGGGCTGGAGCGCGCCTTTGGGCACGTCGAATTTTTTATAGGGCTGTAGGATGTCCGGCCAGTACTTGTCCGGCTTCTTCCCTCTGGACCTGACCGATTCGACCACGAAGATATCGGCGCAGCGGGGTGATATTTTCCTGCCGGTCTGCTCATTGACGAGCGGCGTCATTTTCACGGCTACTTCTTTGAGGTCGCCGGCAGGGGCGGCGACGAACACCTGAAATGCCTCATGGCCGTTTCTGGCTGCGGCGATACTGACCTTCGTTGCGGCGGCGCAGCATGCCGACTCCCGCCGCGTCAGACGCTCTTTCAACCGCCCTTCCTTGACCAGCGAATTACCCGCCGTCAGATTGTAGTCTCCGGCAGGGGCCTTCCCGCCCCTGCGACGCTTCTGAGTTGTCTTTGCCATCTTCCTTCTCCTTGATTCGACCAGCCTGCGAATACAGAATACCTGCGGATACAGAAAGGTGGGCCTCGCTTCGCTCGACCCAGCCTACAAACTTGATTTGACCGTCGTCGTCCGCTGACGGAAATCTTAACAACTTTACACTCGACGAGGCGCTGCAATCTCGATTTAAATTCGTCATAATCTGTAAATGAATTGCTACGGTCATACGTGGCGCGGGCGCCTGCCTGCCGGTAGGCAAGGTCTCGCCCGCGGAAAGCAGGAATCACGGCCGGGACGGCCGGGTGGCACGGTCAAGCCGAACGCCCGCCTGCCGGCAGGAAGTGAGGCTTGGCCGTGGTAGCGCCCCTCACGGCCAAGTCTTCGACTTGACCGTGCCACCCGACAAATGCGCTTTGTGACTGACTTGCTCTTTTCTTCTGCGACGATTACAAAGGACCTAAACAGCTATACTCTCTCTATGAGGAGCAGTAATGAAACCCGGAATGTGGTCGAGTTTCCTTATCGAGTTATCACCGGAAGAGATGGTGCGGACCTTCGCGGACAAGGGTTGGCGCCGGCTGGAACTTTCCGACGAGCATGCCGAGATGCTGTTGCAGAGGCCGAACCCGTCCGCCACAGGGGAAACCTTCAGGAGTTTTGCTGCCGACAACGGCGTCGCATTCCCGCAGGGACACCTGTGGCTGACCTGTGACATTGCAGCCGGTAATCAGGACGAGGTAATCGATACCCTCAGGCAATGGCTTGACCTGTTCTGCGCCGTGGGCATTCGCGCCGCGGTGCTCCATCCCGGAGGAGACGAATTGATCCGGACCGGTTGCGACGCCGGCAGACTAATGGAAACCCGACTGCGGGCGCTGGGCGCCCTTACGGACCACCTCAAGGGAACTGACATGGTGTTGTGTCTCGAGAACATCCCGGACACTGCCCCGGAGGCCGATGACTTGTGCGCGATAATCGAGGCCGCCGACTCGCCGCATTTAGGTATATGTCTGGATACGGGACACTTAAACCTGGCCAGTGGCGACCAGGCTTCGTTTATCACAAAGGCAGGCCCCCTACTCAAGGCCTTGCACCTGGCCGACAATGACGGGTCCGGCGATCAGCACCTGATGCCTTACGGGGCCGGAACGGTCCGCTGGGACGAGGTTTTTCCCGCGCTGAAGCAAATCGGCTACAATGGGCTGCTCAATTTCGAAATCCCCGGCGAGAGTCGATGCCCCCTCCCTGTCAGACTGGCCAAACTGGATTATTTGAAAGTCATTACGTCTTTGATAGTCGCATAGCGGGCGCCGTGGTCGCGGTGTTTGCCTGTCCCCAGGGAGCGGCCACGCCACCCACCTCGTTACAAGATAACGTTAAGTGTAATTATTGACAATGGGCACAAGAGCATGTATGCTGTCAGGATAGCAGGAAACCCGGCTTTTCAGATCGATAAGGCAGGGCCGACCGGTTGACAGTCTTACCTCGCGAATAAGGAGGACTCGTGGTGAAGAGGACATTCTTACTGTTTCTGCTTTTCGTATCCGTGCTCTCATTTTCGACACCCAGGGCGTATTCCGATTACCAAAGCGACAGACGCAATCCGTTCTGGAGATTCAACGACAATACGGATTACTACGGCTACGGCGAGATAAACTGGGAAACCGCCTCGTTCGCCGACAAGGAGGCATGGTTCGAACACTGCGCGAGCGTTGACATTACCGACGAGCACGCATATGTGTACGGGGAGTGGGTTTGTCTGCAATTCGCCGCGCAGACATCCATTAACTTCGGCGGCGGACCTGACAGTGGGCTGCCGGATGTTTACAGCACCCCGGAATGGTCCACGCCAAACAAATTTAATATGCCGCTTTATTACGTGAGTGTCGGTAATACCAATCCAGGCCCACCTTGGTATGGGCATGCGATAAATGGTATCCTTACCGGCAACGACCCGTTGGATTTTGACGACTGGTACTTTTTCGAGCCACAGAACGACACTCACATAAATCCCGGCGGGTGGAACATGCCCCCCAATACCACGGTGAAGGTGACGGTTCCCATAAGATTTACTGATTCGGGCGGATTCACGAGTTTTACCCTGGTCTCGTGGGATATTCAGTCCGACCTTACGCCCGTATTGAGCGAGCAGCACAGCAGCCTGGTTCTGAAAACCAACTGGTCCGCCGGTAACGGCCTCTGGGAAACATCCTCCAACTGGGACAACGATGCCCCAAATTCCCACAGGATCGCCGGCGTCAACAATGGCGGAACTGTTCGCATAACTAGCCGAGGCGCGTACTGCACGGGCCTGAGCCTCGGCAGCCTGGCCTATCAGACCGGAAACGCCGTGTTGGTTTCGGGCAGCGGACTGAATGCGGACAAGGAATTCATCGGGGCAGGAGGCACCGGCCTGTTCACGCAGACCGGCGGGACAAATACGGTCGCCAAGGCCCTCTATATCGGCTTTGGCCCCGGCGCCGGCGGAACCTACAATATATCAAACGGCACTCTTAACGTCAATGGAGTAATCGCAATCGGCCCGACCGGTGGTGGCGGCGGGACTCTCATGATCAGCGGGGCCGCGACCGTTCAGACCGATACGATGGTAGTCGGGTTCGGAGACGCACCGGGAATCCTGATGCTCACTCGCGGAACGCCGGGGCCGGTTGTCCGTGAGAACATCCTGTTTGGGCAAAGCGCCCGGCTTGAGGTTGAAGGGACCGGGACGAAACCGGTGATTTACTGTCGAGGCCTCGATATCGAGGCCACGGACGAACAGTATTTCGACTTCGACCAGGTCGAGATAGTCTTCAACGGTAACGCAGGTGTTCCGGGATCGCCCGAACTGGCTGGAACGCTCGAATTGGCCGGGGCAATCGGAGCCGGATTCACCGACAACTTCGCCTTCGGCGGATTGGTCGTATCAGGCGAGTTCGATATGAGTTTCGTCGATGTGCACGACAACGACAATCGAGGCCCTGCCGGTAAGGAATGTCTCTTC
>DAOVFI010000132.1 GCA_030673005.1 Planctomycetales bacterium | reverse complement strand
GGCAGGTCGTGACAGACTTCGTTCGGCGCTGCTCTCGATATACCGTTCGGCGCTGCCAAATCTGTTTGCATGTGGTTCCTAAACCTGGAAATGCCTGACGAATTCCTACCTGCTCAAGCGGGATGTTCTCCGGATTAATCTGTTTCCGGAAAACACGGGCGAGACGCCCGTGCCACTAGCAACAACTCAACCGCCTTCGCTTCAGCGAGGCAAGTTACCTTTTATCAAAATGTCGTTACGTGCTTTCGGAGACTTCGGCGGGTTCCGGTTCGGGCGACTTTTCGCTGACGCTTTCGAAATAAAGGTGTTTCTCGTCGCCTTCGCCTTCGCCGGCCTTGACTGAGACGATAATCTTGTTCCTGCCCTTGTATGTGCCTCGGAGGATGTCCTCGCTGAGCGGGTCTTCAATGTGGTGCTCGATTGCCCGCCTCAGAGGCCGAGCGCCGAAGTCGGGATTGTAGCCCTTGTCGATAAGGAATTCGTGTGCCTCGTCGGTCAGTTCCAGCGCCAGGCCGTGCTCGTCGAGCCGCTGGCGCACCTTTCTCAGTTCGTAATCGACGATGGTCACCAGGTCCTCTCGCGTCAGCGACTTGAAGACGATCACCTCGTCCAGGCGGTTGAGGAACTCCGGCCTGAAGTGCCGCTCAACTTCCTTGTTCAGCATGTCCTTCATTTTTTCGTAGGACGCTTCCTCGTCCCGCCGGCCGAAGCCGAAGCCGCCCTTGTTCTTTATCAGTTCGGCCCCGATGTTGGATGTCATAATCAGGATGGTGTTCTGGAAGGCGACCCGCCGTCCGAACGAGTCGGTCAGGCGTCCTTCCTCCATTATCTGGAGGAGCATGTTGAACACGTCGGGGTGCGCCTTTTCGATCTCGTCCAGCAGGATGACGGCGTAAGGTCGGCGGCGGATACGCTCGGTAAGTTGCCCGCCCTCTTCGTACCCGACGTATCCGGGCGGTGCGCCGATCAGGCGCGAGACGTTATGTTTCTCCATGTATTCGCTCATGTCCATCTGGACGAGCGCGTCCTCGTCGCCGAACATGAACTCGGCCAGCGCCTTGCTCAGCAGCGTCTTGCCCACGCCGGAGGGTCCGACGAAGACGAAACTGCCCATCGGTCGTCGCGGGTCCTTCAGACCGGACCGGGCGCGCCGGATCGCCTTGGCGATCGCGACAATGGCCTCGTGCTGGCTGACGACCCGCTTGTGCAGTTCGTCCTCCAGTTTCAGCAGGCGTTTGGCCTCTTCGCTCTCCAGGCGTTGCAGAGGCACGCCGGTCATCTTGGAGACAACCTCGGCGACCACTTCCTCATCGACTACGCCTTCCGATTCGCTCATCTCGTTGCGCCACGCGCTGGCGAGTTTGTCCTTCTTTCGCTGCAACTGTTCGATACTGTCGCGCACTTCGGCGGCGCGTTCGTAATCGGCGTTCTTGACGGCCTCGTCCTTTTCGGAACCGAGCCGTTCTATCTCTTCGTCCAGTCCGGCAAGGTCCGGCGGCTTGGTCATGCTCTTGAGGCGTACCCGCGCGCCGGACTCGTCGATGACGTCGATTGCCTTGTCGGGCTGGACGCGCCCGGTGATGTACCGGCTGGACAGTTCCACCGCCTGCTCCAGCGCCATATCGGTAATCCGCACGCGGTGGTGTGCTTCGTAGCGGTCGCGCAGACCGCGGAGGATGTCCATTGTCTGGTCCCTGGTGGGCGGGTCCACGATGATCGTCTGGAACCTTCGCTCCAGCGCGCCGTCTTTTTCGATGTGTTTGCGGTACTCGTCCAGCGTCGTAGCGCCGATACACTGTATTTCGCCCCGGCTGAGGGCAGGCTTGAGGACGTTTGCGGCGTCTATCGCGCCCTCGGCCCCGCCGGCGCCTACCAGCGTGTGCATCTCATCGATAAAGAGCATGACATTCCCGGCGCGGCGGACCTCGTTCATCACGGCCTTGATGCGCTCCTCGAACTGCCCGCGATACTTAGTTCCCGCCACCATCATCGCCAGGTCAAGCGCGACAATCCGGCGATTGTAGAGGATTTCCGGTATGTCGCCGGTAACTATCTTCTGGGCCAGACCTTCGACGATGGCGGTCTTGCCGACGCCGGCCTCGCCAAGCAGGACGGGGTTGTTTTTGGTCCGCCGGCAGAGTACCTGTATGACCCGCTCGATCTCGTCGGCGCGTCCGATGACGGGGTCCAGTTTATCTTCGCGCGCCAGGGCGGTCAGGTCCCTTCCGAAACTGTCCAGGGCCGGTGTCTTGGACCGCCCCTTGGACCTGCGTTCTTCCCTGCCGGCTGGTACACCTGCCGGCGGACCGGCGGTCTCCATACCGGCGCCGAGCAGATTGAGAACCTCCTCACGCACCTCTTCAAGTTTCAGGCCCATTTTCAACAGTATCTGGGCCGCCACGCCCTCGCGCTCGCGGAGCAGACCGAGCAGGAGGTGCTCTGTGCCGACGTAGTTATGGTTGAGGCTGCGGGCCTCCTCGATGGAGTATTCGACGACCTTCTTTGCCCGGGGCGTCTGGGGCAACTTGCCCATAGTGGTCAGTTCCGGACCCGATTTGACCAGGCGCTCGACCTCCATCCGCACCTTGTGCAGGTCAACCGCGAGATTCTTCAGGACGTTCGCGCCTACGCCGGTGCCTTCCTTGACCAGGCCCAGGAGGATATGCTCGGTCCCTATGTAATCGTGGTTGAACCTCTGGGCCTCCTGGTTCGCCAGGGCCATCACCTTTCGGGCACGATCTGTAAATCGCTCAAACATTTACGCTTGCTCCCTTGCCACTTTCGGCAGGTAACATTTTTTAAAAAACTTGTCAGCGGCGGGAACGGTACCCGCCATGCCGTCCACATCTATTTATATTCTATACTCCGGAGAACAAACCTTCAACCAGGACTATAATGATAACACAATACTTATCGTCCCAAACGGCAGGATAATCCAGAATCGCCGTCCACAGGCTTACGCATGGGCTTAGAAAACGCTCCGGTCCGGCGGTTACCTTTCCTCATTAATCGTCGCCGATTAACCCGTATCCGCGGAGTTTCTTGCGCAGAGTGGAGCGGTGCATCTTCAAGGCGGCGGCTATTTTCGCCTGGTTTCCGGCGAAACGTTTCATCGCCGCCGTCAGAACCGGCTTTTCCCATCGGGTCATCAGTTCCTCGTAGCCCTTTTCGACACCGGCGTCCAGGACTTCGTTCAGTATTGCGCCGGCAAACTTATCGAGCGAGATTCCCGGTTCCGGGATCGCCGGATGCGAAACCGCCTCTGGCAGATGCTCCGGCCCGATCGGCCTGCCCGATGCCATAGCGGCGGCGCGGACGATGATGTTGCGCAGTTCGCGGACGTTGCCGGGGAAGGTGTAGGAGTTCAATATCTTCCGCGCCTCGTCGGTTATGCCCCCGGCCCCGGAGAGGGCGAGGAAATAATCAATCAGAAGATTAACGTCTTCACCCCGCCGGTGCAGGGCGGGAAGTTCGATGACCACAGCGGAAATCCTGAAGAACAAATCGCGACGGAACTGACCGGCCAGGGCAGCCTCCCGCAATGGGCGATTCGTCGCGGCGATTATACGCACGTCGGCATGTTTCGGACTGGAAGAGCCGACGCGATAAAACTCACCGTCGTCCAAGAACCGCAGCAGCCTCGCCTGGGCCTCGGCCGAAAGGTCGCCGACCTCGTCCAGCAGCAGCGTACCGCCGGCGGCTGTCTCAACCTTACCGGGCGCCGCCCGGTCCGCACCGGTGAAAGCGCCCTTTTCATGCCCGAACAGTTCGCTGGCGATTAACTCGCCCGAAAGCAGCGAGCAGTTGACGGCCACGAACGACCCCGACGACCGGCCCGAGTAACGATGAATCGCCCGACCCAGCAACTCCTTGCCCGTGCCGGTGTCACCCTGGATGAGAACCGGCATGTCCGTAGCCGAGACGATCGCGACCTGCTTAAAAACCTCCTGCATTTGCTCGCAACGTCCGATCATTGCCGAGTCGCTGACCGGCCCGTCCGAAGCCGGCGCCGCTGCCGCCAGTTCGGCGCTGCGGCGACGATGCTCAACGGCGGCTGACAGAACCGTCCTGAGAACCTCCATATCAACCGGCTTGAGAAGATATTCAAACGCGCCGCGCTGAACGGCGGTAATGGCCGTCTCCATCGTCCCGTAAGCCGTGATGACCACCACCGGCAGGTCGGGATGGTCGGCCTTTATCTTCGGCAACGCCTCAAGACCGCTGAAGCCCGGTAGTTGAATGTCCAGGACGACCACGTCCGCATCACCGCCGGAGAGTTTCCTCATCCCGTCGGCGGCGTCGGAGGCGGTCTGCGCCTCGAAGCCCATCGACCTGGCCAATTCCGCCAAGGCCCAGCAGACGCCCGGCTCGTCGTCGATAATCAAGATGTTCGGCCTGTTTTCGCTCATTGAAAAAACTTTTTTGCCGCGAACTACGCGAACACCGCGAACTTTTTTTTCAACAATAGTCTGTAACACATAATTTGCAGGAAATGGGTGGCACGGCCAAGCCTGCGCGGCGCACCGGGTTGACCGGGCCCCCCCGCCGCAAACTTTTTTTAAAACTAATTATTTTGTTCGCGTTGTTCGCGCAGTTCGCGGCTACTGATTCGCACCTTCATCCGGTTCACCTGCAACGGGCAACGTTATTTCGGCGACGGCGCCGGCGTCGCTATTGTACAGTTTCAATCGCCCTTTGGCTTCATCGACGATCCGCCGGCAGATTGACAGGCCCAGACCGGCGCCTGACGTTTTCGTCGAGAAGAACTCCTCGCTTTGTCCTTCCAGGACTTCGGTTGGGAAGCCCGGCCCGCTGTCGGCGATTCGCAGGACGACGCTTTCGTCGCCTGCCTGACCTTCGAGACGCACTATCGCCCCGTGCGGCGAGGCCTCGGCTGCGTTCAATAACAGGTTTAACAACAACTGCCGGCAGCGGTTGCGGTCCATCGAGACCGTCGGTAAGTCTGACGATAAATCAATTTCCACGCGGATATCGCGCTGCTGGAACTGGAATCGCAGCAGCCGGACCGTCTCGTCCAATTCGGCCGGGAGGTTCACCGCCTCGACCCGCGGCGCAACCTTCCCTGCAAGGACGAGCAGTTCCTCGGTCAGCAGATTTAATCGGTCAATCTCGCTGAGGATCAGATCGCATCCGTCGCGTGCGTCGGGCGGGCATTTCTCACGCAACATCTGCACGATCAGCCTCATCGCCTGGAGCGGGTTGCGGACTTCGTGGGCGACGGACGAGGCGATCTTCCCGGTCGTCGCCAACCTTTGCTGCGCCGCCAGTCGCTCCCGGCTGCGGTCCAGGCGGGCCGTCAGGTCGCCGAAGGCGGCTGAAAGTCGCTTCAGTTCGTCGCCGCGGCGTTCGGCGCGGTCGGTCGGGTCGGGAAAAGTCCCATCGACGGTCCTGTTGAGGCGTTTAATCCGCCCGACCAGTCCCAGCCCCAGTACGTACATGCCTATCGAAAGCAATACGGCTGTGATGCCGAGGATGATCAGATACCCCCGCAGGATCGTCCGCGTCGGACCGGCTACGGCGGTTTCGTCGGACATGAGCACAACCGTTATCGGCTCGCCCGTCGCAGGCAATCTGCCGGCCGCTGAAACGTGATAATATCGTCGCCCGTCGAGGCTGAGCGATTTGTCCGCACCGGCCTGCCGCTCGACGATATATTCGCAGATTTCGTCCCATGGCCAGTTTTCCCTGCCGCTGCGGGCGAGTATCCCGCCTGCCGAATCGACGACCATGATTTTCGCATTCAGTATCGGTGCGTATCGCCTGAGCACATCGTCGTTCAGCGGCGCGCCGCTGCCGGCAAGTGCGACCGCCGAACCCGCAAGCCGGTCCTGAAGTTGCGCTTCAGCCAACCGGCGCGCACCGCGAACGCCCAGCAGCGTCCCGACGCCGAAAGTTACGGCGAAAACGACAATCGTCAGAATTATCAACCGATACTTCAGCGACATAATGAAAGTTTAGAGTCCCCACGGAGATATGAAAAGACAAAGATTGCGTTCGGCGGTCCGGTTATCATTCGACGGACTCAATGGTGATTTGGGGGGCCGCCATCCAACATTCCAGGCACGCCAGGAGCATGAGCGGATCGAAGATCCTGAAATACTTTGACTCAACCCTGATTCGCCTGTCACCCAGGTTCTGTATCCGGCAGGTCCCGCCGTACTCGTTGGTGTACCGCCGGTCAAAGCCATCCTTTGTAACACCGTCAAACACGCCGGCGATTTTTCCCAATTCCGGCAACATAGGCACTTTGCCGTAGGAATACATGCCCAACACGAAGAAAAGGTTCTGGGTTATCCGATCGAGGCCGGTAGGCTCTTTCATTTCCTTACCGCGGACGCGACCCCCCTGGCGATCAATAAAAATCAAGTATTCTGCAACATTCGTACATCGATCCGGGGAAGGCGGCAGAGACCATTCGGAAGAAAGACCGCCAGCCGGCGGGTCATGAAAAGCCGCTTCGGGTACTTGCGCTTCTATGACGTAGCGGACCGCCACGGTCTGACACAGCAACCAATGCCCAAAGGCCCCGGCATCATACCGTTTGGCGACCACGTTTCCGGCATCGTCGGTTACGACCCGAAGGGACAAGCTGCCCCCTATGGCGGGAAGATTGACGATAGCCATCTCGTCCCACGCCATCACCGATCCTTTAGTCCGACCTTCGCGCGACAGGAGGTTTTCC
>DAOVFI010000413.1 GCA_030673005.1 Planctomycetales bacterium | reverse complement strand
CATCGAGAACACCGTTGGCTTTCCTGAGTAATTCAATGGCCTCGGAAAGCACTTCGGGCTGAGAAATGGCATTTTCTCTACCGAGCAGCCTGAACGCCGGAAGGCTGTAACTTTCCGCATGCGTAATAAATACGGAAATCTCCTCCGGATTCAACTGCCCGGCCTTCTTGAGAATATCCCGCGCCTCGGAGTATCGTCCAAGGTAATTGAAAGCCATGGCCTTGACGTTGTAGCCCTGCCAGTCGTCGGGATATTTTTCGATGTAATTCTCTACCAGACCGATGGCCTTGTCGTACTTCTTGGCCTTGATGGCAATTTCTGCCCGTCGCAGCAATTTCGGACCGGTATTCCGACTTATGTATAACCAAATCCCGCCAACCAGTCCGCTAATTACCACCGCTATAATCAGGATTACGATAATTCGTCGCTTCATCCCTGCTTTCTCCTTTGTATTACTACGGAAGTCCCTTGTCCAGATACGGTATGGCGGCGCGAACCATCTGCACGCACCTTTGTCTTGCATCGGAGACGCTCGTTCCCACCGGCGTGGAGAACTGAATGAGCGCCCCGCTGGTATTACGATCAAACAAACCGTTGAAGAATATTACAAATTGTTGTGTCCAGAAACTACCGGTGTACCTCCGGCCGCACTTGTAAGTATAGAGGAAATATCGCCTACCGGACCCGAACTGCACGATTAATTCCCGGCATGGCACTGTGCCCCTACCGACAACGCTGTCAACGATTACGTCGCCCTTGGCTACAATTCCACCACCGCTGCCTTCAAGGCATAAATCCGGCGGGTGGGTGCCCTTTCGGTTGTCCTGGCTGAAAATCACACAAACGTCTATCCACTTCTGGCTACCGGCATCGTACCGCCGGTACAGATAATCCCGAGTCTCCAGGATCGTCAGCGTCTTATCATCCAGTACGCGTTCTCGGCTATTCAGGTCCCGGCCGACGACGTTCATTATCGCCGGCAGGGCGTCTTTGGCCATCTGCTTGTTCCAGACGGACGGCCTGGACAGGCTCAGCCACAACGACCCGGGAACCGTCAGCGCCACCAGGATCACCGCCGTCAGGCCGACCCTTCCGCCCGCCGCACCCACGAGTCGCGACCACTGACCCTCGTCCTCATCGGTGCGGCGAATGTCGTGAAAGAGCGGCTGAACCTCGGCGGGCCTTCCGACAGCCTTGCGAAACCATAGAATCATTCGCTCCAGTCCGAACATCATCAGGAACGCCAGAACGAATATTAACACGCCCGAGAAATCGTGAAAGAAACCCGTGGCCGTCTCAACGTCCCATATGTCCGCGATGACGATCAGGCTCACGATACGAATCGAATTGGCTACGACCGCTACCGGAATCGTCGTTAAAAACAGGCCTATCCGCCACGCTCCTCGCAGTCGGCAGACGTATGCGTACAGCGCGCCGAACGCCAGCAGGCTTATAAGCGTCCGCAGGCCGTTGCAGACATTGGCTATCACGAGGGTCTTGTCGCCGTCGAGGAGCACCTGGTTGCCCTTGTCCCCCATGCGTTCAGCCACAACGCCCATGAAGTTGGCGATGGCGACGCCTCCGGCTGTGGCGTAGTTCCGCAATTCGAAGTTCAGATTGGTTATCGTTACGTCCGGAAGCGGCACCATAAACAGCAGCAGCGCAATCGGGAACCAAAGCCTCCTGAGCGCCACGGCGCCCCAAAGCGTCAGGATCAGCCCAACCAGTACACCGATAAACGCAAACCCGCTGGCGAAATTGACCCTCGCCCGGCACGCCAGCAGGTGCAGCAGCAGGCTTACAATCAGTACCGCCAAACCCGCCTTTCGACGCGGCCTGACCGGTATGCTTGCATGACGAATCAGCAGCATGATAATAATCAGACTTACAAACGGCATCAGGGGCGCGTGCGTGTAATAACTCTCACCCTCGACGATGCGGTCGTACAGGCTCATGTGGGTGCGACGCCACGAGGGAAACCATCGCTCCCACATCTCCGAGAAATTATGAGCAAACGCGACCGCTATACCGGCTGCGATCAGCAACCACGCCCCTGCCGTCGTCCACGGCTTCGACGGCGACGGTTCTTCAATTTTTACTGGTTCGGTCATCGGGAGACTTCATCCAATCCACTGGTTTGGATAACTGTAAAATCCGACCCTGTGCCCCTTCGGCATCTCTGCCCGTCGTCGAGCATACAAACCCGTCACGAAATGTCTGCGTATAATCCTTTTATTTTATATATTTTCGGCCAATCCGGCAACCATGATTAGTACTACAGCGCGAAGTAATAACGCGTAAAGCCTCTAAAATCTGGTAACGACACTTGTTACAGCAATGCGTTTAGCAATCAGCAATCAGCGGTCAGCGTTCAAAATACCCGATGTACGTCAGGCGCCCATATCTGTTGGCTGATTGCTGATAGCTGAACGCTCTTTCTTGTAACGATTTCGTTATACTTCGCGATGTAGTATTAGGTCGCTTTATTTAAGAGGCGCAGCAAAAAGCGGCGCGCCAATTGTGGCTCTAAACCCAGCCATTCGAATGGCTGGGCTTCTTC
>DAOVFI010000091.1 GCA_030673005.1 Planctomycetales bacterium | reverse complement strand
CGGAAAAATGAAAAAACAATTCCAACAAACCTGTGTGCCTGACTTGCTCTTTTCCTGAAGCATTCATTACAATTGGCTGAAGAGTAACAATTTTCAATAGTTTGAGCTACTTGACACGTACCGGGCGTGTTATTACTTTACGGTGCTGTTTGTCGGAACGCGCCTCGTGCGCCGATGAGGAATCTAGACGATGAAAGTAGTTGTGTGGTTGTCATTGGCGGTGATACTGCTTGGCCTGGTGTTTTCCCTTGCAACCTGCCGGAGCGAGGAAACCCTGGGGCGGGTGGTTACCATTTTCGACTGGCCATTCGCCATCAACATCAAGCTGGACAGGGAGCGGATAAAGGTCTTCGAGGCCGATAACCCCGACATCAAGATGCTGCTGGTTACCGGTCAGGAAGACAAGTACATAACGATGGTAACCGCCGGCGTGGCGCCCGACGTTGCCACCACGGGCTACGGGTACATCCCCTACTACGCCAAGTGCGGGATGATACGCCCGCTGAACGACCTTATCGAGGCCGACGAGAAAAAGCGCAAGGCTATCCTTGCCCTGGACAAGATCACCGATGCCGCCGAGCGGCAAAAGGCGATTCTGGCGCTGGATAATTCCATCGCCGCCGCGACCGCCAGGCGCAATGCCTTATCCGCCCTGAACAAATCCGTCGCCGCCGGCGGGCAATTCAGTTGCGCCAAATACTTCGACTCCGACAAGGCGGAGATATTGGCGCTGGACAAAATAACCGACGTCAACGACAGGCGCAGGGCCATATTCGAGATGGATGAGTCCGTCGCCGCCGATACCGCAAAGCGCCGGGCAATAGCGGCGATGAACAAGGCCGCCGGCGCCGGCGGGAAATTCAGTTGCGCCGAGTATTTCGACGCCATGGGGTATTACAGCCGGGACGACTATTTCCCCGCCACGCTGGAGAGCGTTACTTACGAGGGCAAAATATACGCGCTGCCCGACACCGGCTCGCCGGTGGCGATTATCTACAACAAGGATATGTTCCGCAAGTACAACAAGGACAACCCCGACAAGAAGCTGGACTTCCCGAACGAGAAATGGACCTGGGACGATTACCGCAAAGCCGCCGAGGCGCTGACGCAGCACCGCGACGACAGAAAGCGGCTTGTGTACGGCGCGTCCATGGGTTTCCACCGGAACCGCTTTCCCATGTTCGTCTGGCAGGCAGGGGGCGAGGTTATCAACAAGGAAAAGACCAAGTGCCTGATGGATTCGCCAGAGGCTATCCGCGCAATGCAGTTCATGTACGACATATTATGGAAGTATAAGTGCGCCCCGACGGCCCAGACGCAGATGGAAGGCCTCGCCGAACAGGGAGAGGGCGACCGTTTCTGTAAGCAGCGGATAGCGATGCTGCTGACAGCGCGATATTCCTACAGCAAACTGCTGAAAGATGGCAAGTGGCTGACGAAATTCGAGTGGGATGTCGCCCAGCCGCCCATGTGCCCGGAGACGGGAAAGAGGACGAGTATATATATCGGCGGCGGCTGGATGATCTCCGCCAGGATACGCAACCTTGATGAGGCGTGGCGCGTGGCGAAATTCCTCGTCGGCTCCAAATCCTGCGAAATGGCCATGGAGGCCGGACGCGCCCTTACGAGCCACAAAGCCGTTGCCGCCAAGATGACCAGAGGTCCGAACCACAAGCCCGAACACGATTACCTCTGGAGCGATATAATGAGCGACTGCCGTCCCAAGGACTTCGAATACAGGACAGGAGCGGCGGGACCGATGTTCGACAAGGCGATGGGGGAACTTTACGAACTGCCCTACGATCGCCGAAAGCCCAAAGAGGCCTGCATAAACTGTACGAAGTATTTCAACAAGGCATTGAGAATCCTCCGCGAAAAGGATGAAAAGGATCGAAAAGAGGCCGAAGCCAGGAAGAATAAGTAAGGAGCCCCGTCAGTGAAGGAAAAGATGCCCGAAATGCCCAAGACCCCTGTCGCCGCCTGGCGCCGTCGGGCCGCTATGGCGGGATACCTGTTCCTCCTGCCCAACGCGATTGGCTTTCTGATTTTCACATCCCTGCCCGTCCTGGCGTCCATGGTGCTGAGCGCCTTCGATTGGAACCTCATCAACCCGCCAAAATGGGTGGGTCTGGGAAATTTCCAGAAGCTGATAGTCGATGCGGACTTCTGGAAATACGTCGGAAACACCGTCTTTTTAATGATGGGAATCCCACTCAGCATCTTCCTGTCGCTGTTCCTGGCGGTCGTACTGAACCAGAAGTTGAAAGGGATGGTATTCTTCAGAACACTTCTGTTCATCCCGTCCATCACCGCCGGGATCGGAACGATGCTCCTGTGGATGTGGATATTCAACCCGGAGTTCGGCGCGCTGAATACGTTTCTGGGCAGCATCTACGATGTTCTGGCCTGGCTGCCGGGAAAACTGGGGTGGGTCTGGACGGCATGGGATAAAATCCGCCCCGAGTGGCTCGGCGACCCTAACTGGTCCAAGCCCTCGCTGATCCTGATGGGCCTGTGGGGTTCGATGGGCGGGTTTAACATGATCCTTTATCTGGCTGCCCTTCAGGGCGTCCCGCCGGAGTTATACGAGGCCGCCAAGATCGACGGCGCCGGCGCCTGGCAGCGGTTCTGGAAGATAACCTGGCCGATGGTCAGCCCGACGACCTTCTTCATCTTCGTGATGGGGATCATCGGCGGGTTCAAGGGCGGATTCCAGACCGCCCACATCATGACCAACGGCGGACCGAGCGGCTCGACCACCACGATAAGTTACTACATCTTCAATAACGCATATCAGTGGTTCAACATGGGATACGCCGCCAGTATCGCATGGCTCCTGTTCATTATCGTTCTGGCAATGACGCTCTTTAACTGGTACTTCAGCCAGAGGTTCGTACATTATGGATGAGGCAATCACACTTAAACGACAACGCGCCCCGATCAGCCTGACAACGGTGGTAACCTACGTCTTCCTGTCGCTGCTGGCGTTATCAATGATCTTCCCGTTTGTCTGGATGATAAGAACGGCTTTCATTGACCCGCAGCACGTTTTTATCTCCGCCGAGGAGACGGGCGTACTCAGATGGCTGGTGCCGGAATCGTTCCCGAAACTCGACAACTTCGGCAAGGCCGTTGAGGCGGTCCCGTTCGGACGGGCGTATGTCAACACGATCATCATAGCGGGCTGTGTTACGTTCGGGCAGGTCTTCACCTCTTCACTGGCGGCCTTCGCATTTGCCCGCCTTAAATTCCCCGGACGCGACAAACTGTTCATGGCGTACCTGGCGACAATGATGATCCCCGGCTCGGTTACGATGATCCCGGTGTTTATCCTTACAAGCCAGATGCCGATCCTGCTCGACGGGGCTTTGAGCTGGCTGACCGGAGCCAACGTGGCTATCTTTTCGCAAAGTTATTACATGTATCAAAGCGTCTATGTCGGCAGGCCCGTCGGGCTGGACAGTTACTTCACCCTAATCGTGCCGGGGATGTTCACCGCCTACGGCACATTCATGCTCCGGCAGTTCTTCATGTCCATCGAGAAAGACTACGAAGAGGCCGCCAGAATCGACGGGTGCAGCACATGGGGCATCTACTGGAACATCATGATGCCCTTGAGCAAGCCGGCGCTGGCGACACTGGGAATCTTCACCTTCATGGGCGCATGGAGAGCATACCTCTGGCCGCTGATCGTTACATACCATCAGGAGATCATGCCTCTGACTATCCTGATCCGGTCATTCCAGAGCGTACACCAGACTGAGTGGACGCTTATGATGGCTGCGTCCATCCTGGACATTATACCACTGCTGATAGCCTTCGTAATCGGGCAGAAATACTTCATCAAGGGTATCAACATCGGCGGAATAAAAGGATAGCACTCAGTCCGACGTATTTTGACCTGCGGCACGGTCAATCCGGATCGCAGCGCCTGTCTGCCGGTAGGCAAGCAGGCAGGCAGGTGTATCACCCTGACGGGCTTGGGACCAAACACGTACTTCGGCTCACTTGATCATGCCACCCGTCAAACAGCCTGTTACAAAGCAGCAACCCCCGGAGGCATGTAAAATCTCCGCATTTCTTAAAAACTCAAACTGACCGATTTCTGAAAAGCCCGAAGGGCTGATGGACAGTAGCCGGGGGCGTAAGCCCCCGGAAAAAAAGATGTTACGAAAAGGCCCGAAGGGGCGCCGGAGAGGTTGGAATGTCCGAAAAGTTTGCGTTTTTTTCCTTCGCCCCTTCGGGGCTTATATTCATAAAACCCTATGTACCGGGGGCTTACGCCCCCGGCTACCATCCGACGCCCCTTCGGGGCAGAAGAAATCGTTAAGTTTGAGAGAAAAAAAGTAACCGTTCAGGCGTTTTTGTTTTGTAACAGGCCTCCGCTTTAGCGGGCCTGCTACAAAGTATTGCAAAGAGATTCCAACATGGCAGCCTGAACGGGTACCTTAAAAAAACCCTTTTTTTGACTTGACCCGTTGTTGCACAAGATGTACAGTGTTTGAGTAGTCGTACTTTTGTATTCGGTTATAGGTTTAATGCGTATGTCAGAGCGGAGTTTCAAATTGACTCGTCGTCTTGAGGATTACCTCGAGGCCGTTCTTGTCCTGGTTCGTCAGGACGGCGTAGCCCGCGTACGTGACATAGCCGCGGCGACCAACGTCAGCAAGTCATCCGTTACAACCGCATTAAAACACCTCTCCGACGAGGGACTGATTAACCACGATCCGTATCAGTACGTAACGCTCACGCCGCACGGGCAGGAACTTGCCCAGAAGGTGCTCGACAAGCACGAGTTACTGACGGCGTTTCTGACCGACGTGTTAAACATCGATTTGACCGAAGCCGAGGAAAATGCCTGCCGGATGGAGCACGTCGTCGATGACATAGTCCTCGAGCGGATGAGCATGCTGGCCGAATTTACCCGGCAATGCCCGCTGGGCGGAAAGGACTGGATAGGGAAGTTTTCGGCTTATTGTGAGCAACACACGTTATGAGTATCGGACCGGTCTGCCTGCCGAGGCCAGGGAGGCGTCCTCAACCGCAGCGGTCAAAGCCGACAAGTCGGATCAAGTCCGGCCGGAGGGGCTATGGTTGCATGCGGCACGGGCTGCGGTCTGCAAGGCAAGTCGGGAAGAGGATCGAAAATTCTGGAGGAGGCTATGAATAAACCGCTGGTTCAACCACTCAGTCGTGTTCCACGGGGGAAGAAGGTGACGGTGGTCGCGTTGACCGGCGGCCGGGAGTTCCAAAGACGTTTAGTGAGCATGGGCCTGAACGTTGGATGCGAAATCGAAATAGTCAGAAACGGCGGTTCCGGCGGGCCGACACTGTTGGCTACGGGCGAAACCCGCCTGGCGATTGGTCACGGCATGACCAGCGGGATTATGGTAACTATCGATCCGTAACGGTTAGATATCCTCACAACCCATTTGGAGCATTACAGTTATGACTCTCGACGAGGTTCCCGCCGGACAGGAAGTTACGGTTGTGGACTTGCATCTGGAAGGAGCCGAGATGCAGCGACTGCTGGACATGGGATTTGTCGATGGCACACGGGTCAAAGTAGTCCGCAATGCTCCCCTGAAGGACCCAATCGACATCAAGATTAAGGGATACCTGGTGGCGATTAGACGTAACGAAGCCAAGGGGATCGAGGTGAAAACGGAGTGAAGCACGGCCACAGGGACATCCTCGTAGGTCTGGCCGGCCAGCCCAATTCGGGCAAGTCCACGATATTTAATATGCTCACCGGCGCCCGCCAGCACGTGGCTAATTTCCCCGGCGTTACGGTCGAGAAGAAATGGGGCGACTACCGCTACGACGACGGAAAAATCGAGGTTGTCGATCTGCCCGGCACCTACAGCCTCACCTCCTACACACAGGAAGAACGAATTGCCCGCGATTTCATCCTGCTGGAACAGCCCGAAATCGTGGTCGTGGTGATTGACGCATCCAACCTGGAACGCAACCTCTATCTGGCCTTTCAACTACGCGAAATGGACATACCCCTGGTGCTGTGCCTGAACATGATGGACGTCGCTCGCAGACGCGGGTTTAAGATTGACACCCAAAGGCTCAGCGCGGCGCTGGACGTGCCGGTGGTGCCGACCGTCGGCAAGAGGGGCAAGGGACGGGCCGAACTGAAGCGGGCGATTGTGGAAACCTGCGAGAGAACCGACCATCATCCGGCTCAGTGGCGGATGGACTACGGCGGAGGCCTGGAGCCTATCCTGGTCCGGTTGGAGACGCAGCTCCGCTCGCGTGAGCACCTCATGGAGGACTTTTCAGCCCGCTGGCTGGCTGTGAAATTGATGGAAAACGACGCCGAGGCAAGGCGGATTCTACTCCATCACACCCACGATGAAACCGGCCAGCAATTGTGCGATTCCGTCGATCGGCTGCGGCGGGAATTCGTCGAGGAACACGGCAAATCACCCGAAAAGATCATCGCTGCCCGGCGTTACCGGACAGCGGCGAGGATTATGGACGATTGTGTGAGCAGGGACAAAGCGGACAGACGAACACTTACCGATAAAATTGACGCGGTTGTGCTCCATCGCCTCGCCGGGCCAATCATCCTGGCGGCGGTGCTCTTCGGCTTTTACGAAATCACCATGGGTCTTGGGACAAAACTGGCGAACTGGTGCTTTCCTTACACTCAACGATTGGGCGAACCCATCGCCGGACTTTTTACCTCGTCGGACCTCTTGCGCGACGGAATTTTCCAGTCGTTGGTAACCGACGGGATAATCGGCGGCGTTATTGCTATTCTCTATTACCTGCCGATCTTTTTCGTACTTTTTGCCCTGCTGGCGATCTTCGAAGACAGCGGCTACATGGCGCGGATCGCCTTTATTCTCGACCGCCTGTTGAGAGGCTTCGGCCTGCACGGCCAATCCACGCTTCCGATGCTCCTGGGCGGCGTGATCGTCGGAGGCTGCGCCATACCCGGGATCATGGCCACCCGTGCCATGAAAGACCAGAAGGCGCGACTCACAACCATTCTCATCATGCCCCTGATGAACTGTATGGCCAAGATTCCATTTTACATACTGATCGTGGGAATCTTCTTCGCTTCACACAAGGGTCTGGCTTTGTACTCCGTCTCCGTGTTCAGTTTCATCGTGGCTTTGCTTGTGGCGAAGGTCTTCAGCCGGCACCTGGTAAGGGGCGAAACGGCGCCTTTCGTGTTGGAGTTGCCTGCTTATCACCTGCCCACTGTCGGCGGAGTCTTACGGCGGGCCATCGAGCGCGTCTGGCTGTTCCTCAGGAAAATCCTGACCGTTGTGGTGGCGGTAATGATCCTGGTGTGGTTCTTTGTAACCTTCCCCGGTATCGGGACCAAACGCGAAGTCCAATACGATCTGCGAATGGTCTCAGCCAGGGACACTCTCGTGAAAAAGCTCGGTACGGATAACCGCTATGCCGGGGCCTTACAGGGTAACAACCTCATCGAGTACCTCCGGTTCCAGCAGCGTTACAAAGAGGAAAAACTGGCCGTTGGTGATAATAATTCGGAACTTCGTCGCCTGACAAGGACCTTCGAATCACAAAACCGCGAGTTCTTTCTCCTCGCCAACAGGGGAAGGGATGCAGAGGGTAAAATCGACAGAGATGCCGGAAAAGCCGCACGTGCGTTGAGGAAATTCGCCGGAACGGTTAAAAAACTGAAGTTCAAGCGAAGGAAAGAAATGGTCCGCGACAGTTATGCCGGTAGATTCGGCCGGTCCCTGGAACCGGTTACTCAACTGGCGGGTTTCAACTGGCGGATGAATATCGCGATTACCAGTTCCTTTGCAGCCAAAGAGAACCTCGTTGGCACGTTGGGAACGATTTACAGCGCCGAAGAAGGCAGAAGCGGCGAAGTGGGCAAGTCCATCCGGGCGGCCGAAACCGACTGGACGAAAAGACACGCTGTGGCCATCCTTATTTTTGTCGCCCTGTTTCCGCCGTGCATCCCCACCCTGATTATGGTCAAGTCGGAAACCGGTTCTTACAGATGGATGTTTTTTACGGCAGTGTATCCTATCATTCTCGGGTTTATCCTGGCTGCGATAGCCTTTCAGATTGGAGCGATTTTCGGTTGAACAACATATCAGCGTAAAGGAATTGAAAATGAAAACACGATTTTGGATTCTGGTGCCGGCGGTACTGTTGGTCTTAGCGCCGGCGGCATGGGCACACAAACCCCTGCTGTCAGTGGACGAAGGGGAAGAACCGGGAACCATCTACATTGAAGCCGGTTTCTCAGACGGCTCTTCCGGCGCGGGGCACAAGATCACCCTGAAGGAAGAAGAGACCGGCAAGGTCATTAAAGAGTACAAGGTCGGCCCGGACGGCACGCTGGATAATATCCCGATACCAAAGGTGCCGTACACTGTAACGTTCGACGCTGGGCCTGGGCACGCCGTAACGAAGAAAGGCCCGACGGCCCAAGATGATGCCGAACCGTCCGAACCGCCAAAAACACCCGAGACAACCAGGCCAGCCGGAGAAAAACCCACGACCCCACAACAACCTGCAAGGGTCAAACCGGCTGAGTCGCCGTCGAGGCCGGTTGTCGTCGCACCGGGGCCGGGGGCCGATACCGCCTTTAAAATGATGATCACCACGCAGATCGTCATGGCTTCTGTGCTGGTGCTTCTGTTCGGTGCGGTTCTGTTCTTCATAGGATATTCTCTCGGCAGGAACGCTGCTGGCAGAAAACGGGCTTAGCCCCGACAATAACACAGCCTCACCCCCAACAGGTGCGGGGGCTGTTTCTGCAAT
>DAOVFI010000240.1 GCA_030673005.1 Planctomycetales bacterium | reverse complement strand
AGTTTGCATGATGTATCATGTTTTCGAAATAAGGGCTGAGGGTTCGATTATGGCCAATATGTGTCTGGCAATTACCGCCATTCAGCGACACGAAGGGAAATGTGTTTTCGTTGTCAAATGCATATATCATAAAACTCTTGCCGATAGCGTTCGCATTGGACATACATGTTGCGCGTTTTGTCAGTTCCTGGGCCCGGCTGAGGGTGGGAAGCAGAATTGAGACCAGCAGAGCGATAATGGCGACAACGACAAGCAGTTCGACCAACGTAAAAGCCTTGCTTTTACGACCGCTCACTACAGGCAGTTCGACCAGCGTAAAGGCCCGGCGTTGACCCCTGCCGAACCGGCTGTTTCCGCCTGCCTGCGGGTAACGGCAAGGTCTGCTGAACGGGCGGGACCGGCGAGCAGGCATCCGCGTACGCACGTGAGTGCAGGACATAATCTTTTCCTTTCCAACCCCGGCTTTCAGGAAAAACACACAAAAACGACACGGCGCGGCCTTCGGCCGCAACCAAAGTAATCACTGTCCAATAGTCAGTAACTGACTGGCTCTGTCCAAAAATTGGGAGGTAGAAAAAGCGCGTTTATCGCATTGGGCTACCAGCGGACAGCAGGAACAAGAAGTGCCCGGATTGCTCCAGGCCCTCCCGCTGTATAGCCACCGAATCGGCGCTAGCAGCCCGTGGCGAAAGTCATTCTGGCTGCGAGCGGGTCTTTCGCCCGCCCACTGCGTCGCAAAAACTCGACGAATCAAGCGGATTCGCCTGCGTTTTTGCTCCTTGTGGCTGGGCGAAATCCCACGCTCTCGCCTTTCGAAGCACTTTCACCACGGACTGCTCGGTGGGATGCCGCCTCTACAGGGCAACCCGCTGGCAGCCCATAAAGCGACAAACGCTCTTTTTGCCGGCCAATAATAGTTCAAAGGCATATTTCCCACCCGTAGGACAAAGACTACGAGTTATTGTGGTTGAATGAAAATCTTTACAGAATTTCGAGAAATCGAACGTTAGTAGTACGAAGTTCTTTGACACAGCGCAATTTGCGTTTCGATTGTGTCGCTGAATCGTTGCGTAGTGGACGGTAGATGCTTTGCGTTTTACTATTGTATTATACACTGTTTTCGCAAACAGGTCAATTATTCTTACCGGGCGCAAGCAGAAAGCCCGACCACTAATCGGTCGGGCTTTCTACACATTTCGCGCAATTATTAAAACTGTCCTTCGCACACCCATCCCCGCGCCGGAAGCGCTATTATTCTCGTTCATAGGGAAAGAACAACCGGGCGGGAAGTTCTTCTTTGGTGAGTTTCCGACTCTCTGCGTGCCCGTCGTAAAAGACGATAGTCGTATTTCCGAAATGCCGCTGGTCGATGCAAGTGATCATCCGGCCGGACAGGTTTTCCGTACCATTGTCGTTGAAGGCCAGATCGTAGTTGACCAGGTGCCCGCTGACGTATTTGCCCAGAAGGTCATACGCGCCGTAGCATGGACCGCGGTCCCTGCTGGTCGCCGGCAGGGCTCCCGGGTTTAATTCGACGATGTAGCCCACCTCGGCCGGCGGCGTCGTCATCTTGGACAACTGGTAGGGGGGAGTCCAATCCTTTGTGTTATCGACGAAGTTCCATCCGTTGACCACGTAGGTCAGGGCGTAGTCCAGGTCCTGGAAACAGGGGCACTGCAAGACGGGCATTTCCTTGAAGACGTCGTACAGGTAAGAGCATTCGTATTCGTGCTCGAGCGATATTTCCGGCCCGCCCACGTAGGGGCTGTACCTGGATGCGAACACGTATTGACCACTGTCTGGATTATGCATTGACCAGGCGGCGTCCCGATGGACGTAATCGTTATACTCGCTGGCGTACATGACCGAGCCTCTGCCGATGGCGTGCTGATTGGTCGAGCACTTCACCATCCGCGCGATTCCCTTGGCTCGATTCAACGACGGTAGAAGAATGGATATCAGCAGTGCAATGATTGCGACGACGACGAGTAGCTCAACCAAAGTAAAGGCACGGCGTGCAGACAAACATTTTCTCTCGGGTGTGTATTTCATACCTGTCTCCTTTCCAGTCTGCGACATAAACTATGAATTATGACCTAAAACAACCGTAACACCAACTTAATAATACGGCTTTTTTCGGGATTGGTCAACCCTTTTTCGTCTTAATATTTTTCGACGCTTTCCTGATGTGGCGTTAGCGCCGTCAAGCCTGAAGTTCGTTCGCCCGCGGCAGTTCCGGAAATTCCGGCCTGAACTGCACGGAAATGGGGTTTTTCCCAACAGACTTTTTTGGCCGAAAAACCTGTTATAGTGGTTACAGTACACGATTGAAGGAACAAGGCTGCCGGGCAAATGCAGGGATTATTAAAATTATGATGCGAATTATTTCCGGTCAGCATAAGGGGCGCCGCCTCCTGCCGCCGAAGAATTCGGCGACCCGTCCGATAACTTCGCGTGTCAAGACGGCGTTGTTCAGCATACTCGCCGAGTCCGTTACCGACGCGGTTGTTGTGGACCTTTTTTGCGGGACGGGCACGCTGGGGCTGGAGGCTCTCAGCCGGGCCGCAAGGTGCTGCCGGTTCGCCGAGCGGGACCGCACGGTCCTGTCGCGCCTGAAACGCAACATCGAAGCGATGGACCTGACCGACCGCTGCCGGATATGGCGGGGCGACATAATGCGATACCTGCGGCGGTGGCTCGACGAGATGGACGACCCGATCGACCTTGCCTTCGTGGACCCGCCGTATGCCCTGACCGACCGGTGGCGATGGGGCCAGGCCGGCGAAAAAATCTTCACCCCGCTGGCGGAAAAACTCGCAGACGATGGTCAGGTGATCTTCCGATGCCGGCGAAACATTGTGCTTCCTGATACGTTAAGACCTTTATCAGTGCGTCAAAGACGCGATTATGGGAAAATGTCGCTGGTGTTCATGTCGCGGGCTGCAAGGTCATGACGTTCGCCTCAACGTTTCCTTTCTGCGTGAGCGGCGCTCGGTTACTTGACGGTTACGCGGCTGACGTGATGAAGCCGGTCGGTGTGCGGGGCGTCGATAGCCAGCCGGATCGCGGGCTTTTTCGTTTGCGGATCAATCAACGCGACGCCCAGTATGTACTCACCAGGCCGGAGTTTCGCCGGCGCTGTAATCGTCGCGGTCAAATCAAAGTCGCCGGGAAGCCAGCCGGACGAGTCGGCTTTGGTCTGCTTCTCGCTACAGACGACTTTGCCCTTCGCATCCAGTAGATAGATCGCCAGCGGGTACCGCCTGTAGAGTTTGCCAACCCCCACGTTCGACCATTTCATCCTGACTTTCAGTGCCCGGCCACGCGATACCGAAGCGGGATGTGAAACCTCGCGGAGCACGAAACGGTACCCCGAAAGCCTCGCCAACTTCCGGAGTTTCGGCATCTGCTCGGCGGGGACTTTACCGATATTGTCGTTGATATACGTAACGTGATTTTTCAGCATGAAGTTTATCGCACTGTCGAATGACCACTTGCGTCGCATCAGGAAATCGTAAGGCCCGTACCACTCGAAGACCACCGGTGCCCGCTTCCACTGATCGGCAAAGCCTTTGACCTTGGCGTACCTCTTCGAGCCGATCCAGTTCTTTTCATGCCACGGCGAGCCGACACCGTCGCGGCGCACGCCCGTGCCACCGGCAATCGCATACGCCAGCGCCTGCACATCATCCGACATCGACAACAGCGGGGTCTTTTTGAAGGAGTTCAGGTACATGTCGATGATTCGCTTCTTCACCGTCCAGTCCTTGTCGTGCTTTGTGTGCCATTCGCCCCAGATGCCATATGACCCGATGTCGAGAAACTCGACTCCTGCGTGCCCGTCGTAGCGATTGGCGAGCGCCTTGATGAACGCGCCGTGCTTTTTCAGGTAGATCGGGTCGCCGTAGTCCGGTTCGATGCGCTTGATGCGCTTGCCCCCGGCCATGGTGTCCGGACCGCCGCGGATGTAGTCGTAAGACTTGCATCCGGCATCGAAAAGCCATTTCGGCGAACAGTAGTATCCCTTGGTATGCGCGTTGGCGGTCATGATGCGAAAGGCGACGCGCGCGCCCTGCTTCGACCACGCCTTAATGGGGTCGTCTATCAGCGCCCATTCGTATTTACCCTCGGCCGGCTCAACGTCGCCCCAGTTCAGGCGGAAGTACGCAACCGAGTACGGAAACCGCGGCTCACGGGGCGGCATCCGCTTGAAGGCCATCCAACCTTTTCCCGGATTGGCAAAGACCTTGTCAGTCTGCTTAAACCGGACCGTGATGGTTTCCTGTTTAGACATGGGTGGTTTTTCCTTCCCGGGGCCTGACGACGCGACGGCTGCTACCGACATAATGCTGCTGATAAGCAGCGCCGCACAGTGTATCAGTGTTTTGTTCATCTATCTTATTCTCCTTTGACAGACAACATAAGCGAGCAGGAGACCAGGGTTTCCTATGAATAAACCCGACCCATCGCCACGGCCGTAGATGATAGCGGAAATCCCGGTTG
>DAOVFI010000721.1 GCA_030673005.1 Planctomycetales bacterium | reverse complement strand
GCCGTTTGTATTTCCACGACGAACCCGAAGGCGGAAAGACAAAGCAGGTTATATTCTCGGTCAAGGCCGGCAAGCCCACAGTCGCGCATGTCCGAGACCTGCGGGGAGTGGTGGAGCGGGAAAAGTCCGAGATCGGCGTATTAATCTGCATGTCAAAACCCACCAAGGCCATGAGAACCGAAGCGGCGTCGGCGGGGTTTTACAAATCCCCCTGGGGCAATCACCCTCGCCTTCAACTCCTGACCATCGCCGAACTTATGGAAGGCAAGCGTGTCGATTTCCCGCCTTCCGGCGATGTGCGGACTTTCAAAAAAGCCCCAAAGCCTAAGGCCAAGGTCAGGAAACCTCCGAGTCTTCAATTGCCCTTACTCTAAAGGAAGGCTGATCGTTTCATCCCGGTGCTCTGTAACACATAATTTACCGGGTGGGTGGCACGGTCAATCTGGAGCGAAGCGGAAGATTGGCCGTGGAATACGTAACTGAAGAGTTCACGGCCAAGCTTCGCTTGACCGTGCCACCCGATATAAAAATCTGGTAACCGTTCAGTGCTGAACTCTTAAAAATCTGTTAGTCCGGCGCGCGAGGAGAAACCCAATGAAGGTTCTTGGTATCAACGGCAGCGGGCGGGTCGGAGGCAATACGGCCTCCCTCGTCGAGGCGGTCCTGAAAGGGGCTGACGAGGCCGGGCATGAAACGAAATTGCTGGAACTGGGGCGGATGATAATCAGGCCCTGTAACGCCTGTAAGGCGTGCAAAGACACGCAGCAGTGCGTTATCGATGACGGGATGGACGAGTTTTACCGGGCCGCTCCGGATACGGACGTGCTGGTTCTCGCCTCGCCAATCTACCTGGACCACATCTCGGCCCAGATGATGGCGTTCATTCAGCGGATGTACTGTTACCTCGGGACGAACCTGGAAATTTTGTATCCCAGGCCCAATACCCGCGCGGTGCTGGGGATCACCTACGGCGCCGATTGGTATAAAGCCTATGATTTCGTACTCGACTGGATGCGCGCCCGTTTGGAAGAATACTTCGGCATCGAAACGATAGGGACGTTCCGAATCACCTCGACCAAACACGCCAGCCCCGTCGGACCGGAACACCCGGAAATCCAACGGGCATACGAGTTTGGAAA
>DAOVFI010000078.1 GCA_030673005.1 Planctomycetales bacterium | reverse complement strand
GCCGAGGCACGTCGAGCAGGCCGTTAACGTGCCGATGTACCGCACGACGCGCGACACTGTTTCTGCCGGTCCTTTCGGGGGCAAACTGGTCGTTACGATGCGCCCCATCCCCCGCGACCGCATCGAAGAGGCCTATGAAGTTACCCGCCCGTACGAGAAAGTCCACGGCCCTCCGATCCACCACGGCGCCCCGTCGGTCCTGGGCATCGCGGACTTGAAAAAGCCCGATTGGGGTCAGGCTGTTACCATTCGCGCCGGCGAATTACCCGTCTTCTGGGCCTGCGGCGTAACCAGCCAGGTGGCTCTCGGCCATGCCCTCGCCGCCGGGGCCATTGATATTGCAATCACGCACGCGCCCGGACACATGTTCATCGGCGACCGCCTCAACGAGGAGTTCGCCTGCACCGGATGAAAGGCTCTTGATCACCTGCGTGCAACATGGGGAAATTTATATTACCATGATACCGTCGTGTGGTTGGGTGAAAAGGCGGTATTGGAAATGAAGATTCGTGTACTGTTGAATATAGTTCTTTCGCTGGTGGTTCTGGCGGTGGCGGGCCTGTTGGTTTATTTACTTTTTGTACACCGAACCCGGCCTGAGCAGCGCAAGGGTGGAAAGGTGATACCTAAGGTCCTTGCCCCGCCGATCCGGCCAAGGCTGAATTACCGCGTGGAGATTGTCGGTTACGGTTCGGCGCGCCCGCGCGTCCAAATGGAAATCACACCTCAGGTCGGCGGCATCGTCGTCGAAAAGGCGCCCAATTTCCTCTCCGGCAAGTACGTCCGCAAGGGCCAGGTGCTCTTTCGCATCGACCGGACGGATTACGACCTGTCGGTTAAGCGGGCAGAGCGGCGGATCGACTTGATTAAGGCGCAGCTGTCCCAACTGGTACAGGAGCAAAAGAACCTTACAGAGTCGAGAAAAATCGAGTCGGAGCGTGTGGAACTCGCCGGCGAGCAACTCAAAAAGGCCGTCAAACTCCTGGAGAAGAACGCCGCCAGCGAGAACGAAGTGGACCTTGCCCGCGAGACGCTGCTGGTTCGCAAGAGCCAACTCCAGAAAATCCTCAATTCCCTGGCGCTTATCAGGTCCCAGCGAAGGCGGCTCGATGCCGAACTCGCATCGGCAGGGGCGGAACTGGACCAGGCGAAGGTTAATCTCGACCGCTGCACGCTCCGAAGTCCCGTAACTGGGCGGGTGCTCGAGAGCCGTATCGAGGTTGGTCAGACGGCCAGGGCCGGCGGCGTGTGCGGGAAGATATACGGCACCGACGTAATGGAAGTGCCGGTTTCCGTCCTTGCGACCGACCTTGAATGGCTCGACCCGGAGTTGCTGGAGTTATGCAAGCATGGCGATTTGCCGAAGAACCCGTCCCGGCGGATCAAAGCGCGGGTCGAGTGGCGCCGGTCGAAAAACGCCGGGCCGATTACGTGGGTCGGTTGTGTCGAGCGTATCGAGGCCGGTCTTGAAGCCAAAACTCGGACGGCGACACTCGTAGTCCGCGTGAAGAACCCGGAACTGAATAATCCCGACGGCGCTGCCGTACCGATGCTGGAAACGAACATGTTCTGCAAGGTTACGATCGCGGGCAGGAAGGTGCCCGGCGCCTACGTCCTTCCTCGCGAGGCGATCCTGCCCGACGGAAGCGTGTACGTTGCGGTCAAAGCGGCGCCGAGGATTGAGTTCCTGTGGTACGGGAAAGCCAAGGTTGTTATCGACTATCGTCTTCACAAACGCCCCGTCAGTGTCGCCCGGTTCACCAATGAAGAAGCGATAATCCTGCCCGACGGCGGAATCAGCGAATCCGACCGCGTAGTGATCGGACCGGTCGCCAAGCCGGTCATCGGCAGGAAGGTCAAACCCGTCGATAGGTTCCCATCCGCTACGGGTGGTCCGGTTGCAATTACCAGACCTGCGAAAAAAAGCCCGTCCACGGCGCCTGCGCCTTAGGAGAAAGTCCCATGAGCGTAATTCGCCGAATGGTGCTCAATCCGGTCGCCGCCAACATGCTCATGATCCTTATCCTGGGCGGCGGGTTGGCTGCGGCGCTGCTTATCCCTCGCGAGTTGCTGCCCGAGTTCAGCGTCGATATTATCACCGTTACAGTACCCTATCCCGGCGCCGGCCCTTCCGACATCGAGCAGAGTATCTGTCTGAAAATCGAAGACCGCCTCACCGGCACGGAGGGCGTCAAAGAGATTACCTCCAGCAGCCGCGAGGGCGCCGGCGTGGTCATGCTGGAACTGGATACCGACGCCGACTCCCGCAAGGTGCTCGACGACGTCAAGAGTGAAGTGGACAAGATCGATTTTCCACGCGACGCCGAAGACCCCGCCGTCGTCGAGATAACTATCACCCGTCACGTTGTCAACATAGCCGTTTCCGGCGATGCGCCGGAGCGGACGCTGAAGGAACTGGCAGAGGACATCCGCGACGAGATCAACGATATGCCGGAGGTCTCCCAGGTCAACGTCGTCAGCGTTCGGAACTATGAGATCGTCGTGGAGGTATCCGAGGAGGCACTTCGCCGGTATAACCTTACGCTCGGGCGCATCGCCCAGGCGATTCGGCGGAGCAGTTTCGACCTTCCGGTCGGCAACGTCAAGACTCGCGGCGGCGAACGGACCATCCGCATTATCGGACGGAAAGAACAGGCCGGGGAGTACCGCAATATCGTCGTTTTGTCCAGGCCCGACGGCGCCGTCGTTCGCCTGCACGACGTTGCAACCGTCCGCGAGGGTTTCGAAGACGTGGACGTCGGGGGTTTGTTTAACGGCAAGCCGTCCGCCATGATCAGCGTCTATAAGACCGGCGACGAAGACAGCCTTAAAATCGCCGATGCGGTCCGTAAATACGTCGAGCGCAAAAAAACGGAAGTGCCCGAAGGCATAACGCTGGAGACATGGTCGGACCTGTCCAAGCCGATCAACGACCGCCTGGACATGCTGGTTCGCAACGGACTGTGGGGCCTGGTGCTGGTGTTTGTAATCCTGTGGTTGTTTTTAGGCGTCCGCCTGTCGTTATGGGTGGCGATGGGTATTCCCGTCTCGCTGCTGGGGGCGATCCTCGTGATGAACCTGTCGGGCATGACGCTGAACATGATGAGCATGTTCGCGCTGATAATGGCGCTGGGACTGATCGTCGATGACGCGATAGTGGTCGGCGAAAACGTCTATACATCCATGGAGCGGGGTCAGTTGCCGCGCCTCGCCGCCATCGACGGCACGCACAGCGTCCTGATGCCGGTAGTGGCGGCCGTAATAACCACGTGGGTCGCGTTCGTGCCGATGTTGTTCATCCCGGGCGTGATGGGCAGGTTCATCGAGATATTACCCGTCGTTGTTATTATCGCGCTGGGGTTCTCGCTGGTGGAGTGCGTTTTTATTCTCCCGTCGCACTTGGCCCACAGTCTGCTCGCGATCAGGCGGCATCACGCCGCCGACGGTTCGCCGCCCCGGCTGGCCGAGACGATCCGCACCCGTATCGACAAGGCTGTTCGCTGGTTCATCGACGGACCTTTCACACGCACATATCGTCTGGTAACCCAGTACCGCTATGTAACAGTCTCGGCGGCACTGGCCGTAACGCTGCTGGTGGCGGGGGCGTGGCGGTCCGGGCATATCCCGTTCGTCGCGTTTCCCAAGGACTTCGACAGCGACATAATCCGCGTCAAGATAACCTTATCGACGGGTACGGCGTTTGAACGGACCAGCCAGGTCGCCCGCCAGGTTACCGCCGGGGTGATGCGGATTAACAAACAGATAAAGGGCAAGGACGGCGAGCCGGTAGTCAGGCGAGTCTATTCGCTGCTCGGTCAGCACGGCGGTCACAGCGGGGGGGGCACCGGTTCGCACCTCTGCCAGGTGATAGTCGAACTGTCGCCGACCGAATGCAGGGGGCGTGAAATCAACAGCGAACAACTGGTTCGATTATGGCGGAAGAACACCGGTCCGATACCCGACGCAACCAGTCTGAAGTTCGGTTCGTTCCGCCCCGGGCCGGGCGGAGCGCCTTTCTCGATACGCCTGCTGGGACCCAGCACCGATTTCCTCAAGCCCGTCGCAAAGCGCCTCAAGGAACGCCTGGGGCAATTCAATGGTGTCGGCGACATCGACGACGACGCGCTGCCGGGCAAGATGGAGATGAAGGTCAGCCTCCGCCCCGGAGCCGATAACCTGGGCATTACGCTTGAGATGCTCGCAGCGCAACTTCGCGACGCCTTCTACGGAAGCGAGAGCCTGAAGATCCAGCGCGGTCGCGACGAGGTTAAGGTCATAGTCCGCTACCCGGCCCATCAGCGACGGAGCCTCGCCGACGTCGAAAATATGCGTATCCGCACGCCCGACGGTGCCGAGGTGCCGTTCGATGAAGTGGCCGATGTAACGATGGAAAGCGGTTACAGCACGCTGCGGCGCGTCGGGCGAAACAGCGTTGTTACAGTATCCGCCGACATAGACGAAGAAACCGCAAACGCCGAAGAAATACTCAAGGAACTCAGCCACAGCGGCTTCTTTTCCGAATTGCAGGCTACGTATCCGGGGCTGAAAATCGACCTGCGTGGACAACGGCAGCAACTTCTCGAAACGTTAAGCGCGCTGATGGTGTGGTTCCCGATGGCTCTGCTGGCAATCTATACGATCCTTGCGGCGCTGTTCCGCAGTTACGCCCAGCCGATAATCATAATGGTTGCGATCCCGTTCGGGCTGGTCGGCGCGATAATCGGGCACCAGTTGCTCGGCTTCGACGTAACGCTGCTGAGCACGTTCGGCATGGTTGCCCTGGCGGGCATCGTGGTCAACGATTCGCTGGTTCTGATCGATTGTATCAATCGCGGTGTTCGCTCCGGCGGCGGCGTGTTCGCCTCTGCCGAGCAGGGCGCCCGGGCCCGCTTTCGACCGATAATCCTGACCACGCTGACCACCGTTGCGGGCATAATGCCGCTGCTGTTCGAGCGGTCGTTCCAGGCGCAGTTTCTCAAACCAATGGCGGTATCACTCGCATTCGGACTGATTTTCGCGACGATGCTGACACTGCTGGTCGTTCCGAGCCTGTTCCTTATCGGTAACGACATCCGGCGAGTCATAAGATGGCAGCGGACGGGACAATGGGTAAGCCCAGAAGACGTGGTAAAGCGAGACGAGCCGCTGGGGGAGTAGTGGGTGGCACAGGTTTGTAACCTGTGTCAATCGCACAGGTTGCAAACCTGTGCCACCATAAATTGATTATTGACAGAGACAGGATCGCCGGGACTCCGCTGCGCTCCGTCCCGACCTACGTGATACGTCTTTATAAAAGTGTTATGCCGACCGAACTGCACATCAGCGATGAATGGAAGGACGCCCTTGCGTCGGTTGGGCTTGATACCTTTGATGCGCTGATGGGCAGTTCGCAGGGCAAGTGCGTTTCGTGGCACACTCGGGGGCAGACGTATCGCATCGACCTGCCGGACGGGCGGGTCGTTTTCCTGAAGCGCGACGCCTTCACGAGCGTCAAGGACATATTTACCGACCTGTGCAGCCTGCGTTATCCCCAGCCGCCATGCATAAATGAAGTCCGCGCCTTGCGGCTGGTCGCTGATTTAGGAATTCCCGCGCCGGAGCCGGTCGCCTGGGGTCAAAGGCGGCGTGCGTCATTGCCGTGGCGGGCGGCAATGGTGATGCAGGAGTTGCCCGGCGTGCCGATGTACGAGTTTCTCGCCGCCGGTCCGTCCGAAGACCGCCGACGGTCTGTTATGCAGGCGGCCGGGTCTGTCGCGGCGAAACTCCACGAGGCCCGGCTTTCCTGGCCCGACATGGCGCCGAAACATTTTATAATCAACGCCGGCAACGTCGGCATACTCGACTTGGCGCGATTGCGACCCGCCCGCCGACCTCGGAGATTCTACGCCCCAAAGCAGGTCAGGCGATTCGGCGCCCGCCTCCGCAACTGCGGCGGCAGCGACGGCGACCTGACCGCTTTCCTTGACGCACTTCGGAAATAGCGGATAAAATTGGTCTGCCTTACTCGATTATCGAAGGAATGGAACCGTTATTATGAATCGCTGCGACCTGTATCTCTGTGGCGTTGGGTGTTCCCCCCGATTCAATAACCCTTGCCCCGGCCGGCCGCCGCAGACATTGTTTTTCAACCCGACGAAAATCGCTTGCAGGCTGTTTGGCGGCTTCCTATAATCCGGTGCGGAAGTAAAAAAACTTTATTTACTACACAGGAATTGGGGCAGGCTCTCATGGCCGAACAGGTAAGGCGAATAGTCAGCGGTGGCGCCGGAACGGCGGCGCGATGGTTAATCGTCGTTATACTGGCGATCGTCGTCGTTATGCTGGGTAGCGAGTTGGTTTCTTCACAGCCTCAGGCCGATGGTCGAACCGGTTGGTCCGGCTCGGATAACGACGGGCAGAGGGTCTTCGCCATCGCCGGGCAGGTTACGCGAGATACCTACGGGCTGTACCTTGTCGATATGAAAAATGGTACAATATGCCTGTATCAGTTCCTCGGCGACGGGACGCTGAAGCTGAGGGCGGCGCGGACGTTTATTTACGACTGCCGGCTGGACGAGTATCATACAACGCCGCCGGTTAAAGAAATAAAAGAATTGGTTGAAAAGGCGAAGCGGTTGAAGGATATAACAACCAGGTCGAAAGGCCGATAGGCGTTTTCTTCCGAACCGCCCGATGGTGGCGGATAACAGGAGTAATCAGATTATGCCCGACAAGATGTACTATTCAGAGCAAGAGGTGATTGGGAAACTGGGCCTGACCGGGGAGGAACTTGAAGGCCTGGTCGGCGAAGGTAAGCTTCACGCCTACAAGGACGGTCAGCAAAGGATGTTTAAAGTCGAAGAGGTTGACGCCATGGCGCCCGTCGGGGTGGATGATGAGGTAGTCGAGGTCGAGTTGACTCCCGCCGATACGTCCACCGAGGACGTGGTAACCCTCTCGGAGGCGGATGAAGCGCCCGCTGAGCCCGGGAAGGAGGATACCGTTATTACCTCCGAGGGGATCAGCATCTTCGACGAAGAAGACCTTGAGGTTACCCCGGCCGATCCGATGGCAAAGACGACGATTGCCCCGAGCGTCGAAGACCAGATCGCCCTGGACGGAGTCGGAAGCGGTTCGGGTCTGCTAGACCTGACCCGCGAGAGCGACGACACCTCTCTCGGCGCCGAGGTGCTCGAGCACATTGACGTTGAAAGCGCCGTCCCAAGCAGCGCCGCTCTCGAAGGCGAACCGGCCTACGCCGAGCCTGAGCAGGTCGTCGTAGAGGCCCCGACCGTCGTCGAGGAAATCGACGCCGGCAGCGGGGCGTTTTCAGGACTGGCAGTGGCTGCGTGTCTGCTGATGGTGCTGATGGGCGGCGTGGTGATGGCGGTGATGTTCGGAGCGGTTCCGCCTTATCTGGAGAAGATGCACCAGAACCTGACCGCTTTCATAGCCATTGCCGCAATTACGGCGCTGGTCCTGGCGGCTGTGGGATACTTCCTGGGCAAGTCCGTCGCCGAAAGGGCCGCGGCGCTCCAGCGGTCCGGCGATTAAAGTCCGGTAAAGATAGCGCCCGAAAAAGCCGGTGGATGAGCGCAGAGAATCCGCCGGAGAAAAAGGGGTATTTTTTGCTTCTATATTTCTAAAACGCTGTTTGCCCGAATCAGGTGAAAGGATGGTTTTACGATGAGCGGCAGGTTGAAGATCATTGCAGCGGTGCTGGTTGGTATTGCGGCGGCGTCAACGACAGGATGCGTGCCCAAGGACAAGTTCGACAAGTTGTACTCCGCCTGGCAGCGAAGTCAGGAACGATTGCAGAAGGCCGAAACGGACCTTGAGGACATCAAGGCTCAAAATCAGCAACTCGGCGAAGAGCTTGCCACCTGCCAGGCGTCACTGGCTCTCCAGAATAAGATCGTCGATAATCTCAAGACTGCCAACGCCAAGTGGAGGGACGATTTCGCCGAACTTAACGAAAAGTACAAAAAGGCCGCCGGTCGCGATGTTACGGTTATCGGTCCGAAAATCGACATACTCCCGATTAAGGTCGATACCGCCCTGCGGGCATTGGTGAAGGAAAACCCCGACCTGATGGAGTACCTGCCGAAATACGGCATGATTAAACTCAAGGCCGATCTGACGTTCGACAAAGGCTCGGTCATCATTAAACCCGCCGCCACTGCCGCGCTGGGTAAACTTGCCGAGATTGTCAACACCGGCGAGGCTAAAACCTTCCACGTCTATGTGGCCGGGCACACCGACGACATTCCGCTGGTCAACCGGGCGACCATCAGCGCACACGGCTCCAATTGGGGCCTGTCGCTTCACCGCGCCGGAGCGGTCGTGAAGGTACTCGCCCTGGGCGGAGTTACGCAGCGGCGATTGGGAGCGTTGGGCTTCAGCAAATATCATCCAGTCGCGCCGAACGCGCCCGGCAACAAGGGCAATCCGCTCAACCGCCGCGTGGAGATATGGATCGTCCCAACCGACCGGTTCCTCACCGCCAGCGGCGTCGTTCAACCGGAAAAGTAGTAGTAGGCCGGGTCGAGCGCAGCGAGCCCCGGCAAAGCCTGCGAACAAATCCTGCGAAATGCCTGTGCCTGCGAATTGCCGGGACTCCGCTTCGCTCCGTCCCGGCCTACGGCTCCGTCCCGGCCTACGGCTTCAGGTTAATCCGCGACTGCTTTGCGTTTGTCCCATAGTGGCGGGTGACTGTGCAGGGGTACTGCTTCTTACTTCGGGCCGCCACGGTGAACTTGGCTTCAATCGTCCGATAATCGAACAGAGTCGTCTTGACTTCGGAATCATAATCAATGTGCCCGTCCCACCGCCGCCGCAGTTCAAACGCAATCGGCTTTGTGCGGTAATTGCGGATATTGTCCAGCCATTTTGTCTTTTCATCCCAGCCGTCAACCCATTCTCTACCGCGATTGTCACGCCTGAAATGGAAATTCAACCGCTCGGTGGACATCTTGTGCGTCTCATAGACCACCAGGTCGTCCGGGCCGAGGTTGACTTCGATTTTAGCCTTAATCGGCACGTAGCGGAGCAGTTTCTCGCCGAGGTAACTCAGCCCGTCTTTTCCGTTATCACGGAAGATGCGCACCAGCCCGTTCGGCAGGGGGGATTCGCCGAGTTTGTGCTCGTCGTCATTCTGCCAGATGAAGAACCGCACAGGCCGGTGTCCGTACTGGTACGAGCGCATCCGATAGACGATGTCGAA
>DAOVFI010000300.1 GCA_030673005.1 Planctomycetales bacterium | reverse complement strand
TGGTGGTTCTCCGCTTGCCTTTTTTTTGTTTTTTTTCGCGTATCACTTCTTTGTAGATTTTCTTGCATTTCCTGGCCGAGTCTCGCCAGGAGAGTTTTCGCAGTTCTATTTGCCCCTGCTGGCGAAGGACGCGCTGGAGGGGCGGGTGTCGCAGGACGGCGATGATCTTGTTGGCCATCTCGTCAACGTCCCAGAAATCGACCTTCAGCACGTGCGTGAGTACCTCCGAGACGCCGGACTGTTTTGAGATGATTACGGGGACGTTATGGCTCATCGCCTCCAGCGGGGCGATCCCGAACGGTTCTGATACAGAGGGCATGACGTACAGGTCGGCCATGCGGAAGATCCGTCCGACGTCGTCGCCGCGGAGGAAACCGGTGAAGGTAACGTACTTTCCGATCCGCAGGTCTGCCGCCATAGAGACGGCCTTGCTGATAAGGTCGCCGCTGCCGGCGATGACGAAACGAACTTTCTTGAATTTCTTCAGGACCTTCTTGGCGGCCTGGAGGAAGTACTCCGGTCCTTTCTGCATCGTTACCCGCCCCAGGAAAAGGACGATCTTTTCGTCGCGCGCGATGGCGTGAGTGTCAACCCTCTTTTCCGACAGGTCCACGGCGTTATAGACGACATTGACCTTATCAGTGTCCACGCCGTAGCGGCTCAGCACGATGCCTCGCGTCAGGTAACTGACGCAGATGACCCTGTCGGCCCCGTGCATGCCGGCCCGTTCGATGTCATACACCTGCTGATGGACGTTTTCGCCGGAGCGGTCGAACTCGGTAGAGTGGACGTGAATGACCAGCGGCTTGCCGGTGTAGGCCGCCACAGCCAGACCGGCAGGATATGTCATCCAGTCGTGTGCGTGGATCACGTCGAAGTCTTCAGTCGCCGATAGTTCCAACGCCAGCGAGGCGTATCTACGCACCTGGTCCAGGAGATCCCCGCCGTATCCGACCGCACCGCCGGCATCAAAAACCTCTCCCGTGGGCAGGCCTTCGGGGAAAATCCCCTCCGGAAGCGGCAATCCTTCCTGTCGCATCTGCTTTATCTTCTCGACTGTATCAAGAAATATCTCCGGCGTCGCGTACGGTTGGAGAACGGCGGGAACGACGTGCATCGTTACGCCGCTCAAGACAGTTTTATCTTCACCTGTCAGGTCCTTGCGCCTGCCGGGACTCTGCGCCAGCGTCGCCGGGGTCTTGAAGGCGACATGATCGCCGGCGTCGTGTGGTAGCGACACCGGAAGGACAAACGCTACCTCCACACCGCTCTGGTCCAGCCCGCGGGTCAATCCGTAACAAGCTGTTCCCAAACCGCCGCTGATGTAGGGAGGAAACTCCCAGCCAAGCATAAAGACTTTCATGGTATGCACTCTTTGAGGGGAATATTTCAAAATCCCCTGACGTTATTTCACACAATCCTACGATAACAGTCAAACACGAATTATGCCAATTGTCTCATTTGTCCCGCAAACCCAACATCCCTGAAGGTCGATTCGAGATGTAGTGTCAATTTGAAGCCTTTGTGCGACAGCGCCTTTCAAGCCCAGCCATTCGAACCTGCACCTTGGGAATGGCAGGGTTTCACGACGCAATTTATGTGCTGTTTATTTTACCGCATCCTTGGTCAGCCGGCATTCATTCCGCTCCCTACTTTAGCGATGCAGGACGAGATGTAAAGGCTTTCATTATTTTAAACAGGTAGCAATTATTTGCTGACAATTCGCCTTCTCGGGTAGGTCCGTCTGATGCGAAGATTTTTATAATTGAGATTATCTACCTGCAATCCGCAATCAGTACACAGATTACACAGATTACACGGATAACCCAAACAAAAATACAGTGTAACGGTTCAGGCTTTTGTGTTTTTTAACCGGCCCCCGTTTTCGGGGGCCTGCCTGCCGGCTTGCCTACCTCCCTGCGGGTTGGCACGCCGGCAGGCAGGTAGGCAGGGGTACACAATGGCAATTTATAACCCCCATTTTCTCTCTTTCCCGTCCACAAGGGACGGGAAAGAGGGGAAATGGGGGTGGGTAGTAGGACCTGAATCACCCCCGCTAAAGCGGGAAAGCGGGGGCCTGTTACAAAACCTCGCAGGGTAACACTAACATGACAGCCTGAACGGTTACAATAAATCTGTGTAATCCGTGTAATCCGTGGATTATTCTTTTACGTCGTATTCAGCGTCGATTACGTCGTCGTCGGATTTCTTTTCTTCGCCGGCTGCCTGGTCGCTCGGGGGCGGTGTTTCCGCGCCGGGGGCCTGAGCGGCTTGTGCGCCGGCGGTTTGGTACATCGCTTCGGCTACCTTGTGCGAGGACTTCTCCAGGTTCTCCATCGCTCGCTTGATGGCCGCTGCGTCGTCGCCCTTGAGCGCGTCGCGGAGTTGCGAAATGGCCGATTCGATGTTACCGCGGTCTTCGGCGGGAACTTTTTCGCCCTGATCCTTGAGCATCTTTTCCATCTGGTAGGCCATCGCGTCGCCCTGGTTCTTAAGGTCCACTACTTCGCGGCGTTTTTTGTCGTCTTCGGCGTGGGATTCGGCGTCCTTGCGCATCTTTTCGACCTCGGCCTCGCTCAGACCCGAGGAGCCTTTTATCTCTATGGATTGTTCCTTGCCGGTGGCAAGGTCCTTGGCCGAGACGCTGATGATGCCGTTAGCGTCGATATTGAACGCTACCTCGACCTGCGGGACGCCGCGCGGGGCCGGCGGGATGCCCGTCAGGTTGAACCTGCCAAGAGTCCGGTTGTCGCCGGAGAACTCGCGCTCGCCCTGGAGGACGTGGATGGTTACCTCGGTCTGGTTGTCGGCGGCGGTGGAGAAAATTTCCTTCTTTTCAGTCGGGATAGTCGTATTCCGCTCGATCAGGCGTGTCATCACGCCGCCGAGCGTCTCGACGCCCAGGCTCAAAGGCGTAACGTCCAGCAGGACCATCTGTTCCTCGACCTCGCCGGCGAGGATGCCGCCCTGGATGGCGGCGCCCATTGCGACGGCCTCGTCGGGATTGACCGACTGGTTGGGATCCTTGCCGAAAATCTCTTTGGTAATCTCGCGCACCTTCGGTATTCGCGTCGAGCCGCCGACGAGGAGCACCTCATCGACGTCGTCGGCGGTCATCTTGGCGTCCGACAGCGCCTGCTTGCAGGGACCGACCAGGCGGTCGAAAATCGGTTCGCCGAGTTGCTCGAACTTCGCACGCGTCAGCGTCATTGTCAGGTGCTTGGGACCGGCGGCGGTGGCGGTGATGAACGGCAGGTTGATGTTGGCCTCCATAGCCGTCGATAATTCGCACTTGGCCTTCTCTGCCGCCTCTTTGAGACGCTGAAGCGCCATGGCGTCCTGGCGAAGGTCGATGCCTTCGAGTTTCTTGAATTCGTCGGCTGCGTAGTTGATGAGAATTTCGTCCAGGTCGTCGCCGCCGAGGTGCCCGTCGCCGTTGGTGGCGAGGACCTCGAAGACGTTGTCGCCGATGTCGAGGATGGAGATGTCGAACGTCCCGCCGCCGAAGTCGAACACAGCCACCTTTTCATTCTTCTTGCCCTCCATCCCGTACGCAAGTGCCGCCGCCGTCGGTTCGTTGATAATCCGCTCGACCTTCAGGCCCGCGATCTCGCCGGCGTCCTTGGTGGCTTGGCGTTGCGAATCGTTGAAGTAGGCCGGTACCGTAATGACCGCTCGCTCGATCTTGTCGCCGAGGTAGTCCTCCGCCGTGCGC
>DAOVFI010000139.1 GCA_030673005.1 Planctomycetales bacterium | reverse complement strand
GTCCGGCATATTGAGGTTCTCGTCGATGATCGTGATTTCCCACTCCGGCGGGGTCAGGCCCGCCACAACCAGAAGCCCCAGGGGCTTCCAGACACGGTACTTGCTCCAGCGGCTCTTCTTGGTGAGGCTTACCAGCGGATTACGCGGATTGACGAGATATAAACGCACGGTTCGTGTTCCTTTGCGTCGATTCGGAGGCTTTTCTTCCATGAATCGACCTTTGCCTGAATGCCAACAGCCTGTCCCGTTTGGAGTGTAGCCACAGGGACAAGGCACCGCAAGTCGATATCTTTTCCCAAGTCTCTCGCCGGGTTAACGCGGGATTGCATTCGGGGACTTCAGTTTGATAATCCCGGAATCCTGACTATTACGGTGGTTCCTTTGCCGGATGTGCTGCCGAGCGTTACTTTTCCTCCGAGTCGTTCGGTCGCATGTTTGACGATGGCCAGGCCCAGGCCCGTGCCGCGGACTTTTGTGTCACCGGTGCGGGACGGTTCGATCTGGAAGAACCGCTCAAAGACCCTTTCGGTCATCTCGGCAGGAATACCACAGCCCGTGTCGCTTACCTGTATGCCAAGGTGGTTGTCTTCAAGCCGGAGGTGGCATTCGACCCGACCGGCGGCAGGCGTGAATTTGATCGCATTGTCAATCAGGTTCTGGAGGATCAGTTGTATCAGCGTCCGGTCGGACTCGAACAAAGAGGCTGGCTGGGTAGTGCTGATCTTCAGTTCGATGTTCTTGTCGCCGGCGGCCTGGGCGAAATGTTCTTCGGCCCAGCCGACGAGCGAGGACAATTCAATCTTCTCAGTTCTGAGTTGCTGCTTTGCGGTTTCAATTATATTCAGGTCGAGCAGGTCGTTTGTCATCTCCTCCAGACGCGCGACGTGCCGGTCCAGGATAGGCAATATTCTGCTGAGATTTTCCGATTCTTCGCCTTGTGTGTGAAGCAGCGAATCGACGGCTGCTCGAAGAGTGGCCAGCGGGGTGCGAAGTTCGTGTGAGGCGTTTGCGGCAAAATCGGCCTTCATTGCAGCGGCGCGGGTTATCTCTGTGATGTCTCTCAGCACCAGCAGGGCGGCAATGCCGTCCGGGGCGGTTCCGGCGACTTTTGACGCGTGCAAATCGAGTATCCGCTGCCCGCTGCCTGTGGCGACCTCTATCTGCCTGCCGACCGATTTACCCGTCTTGGCGGCTTGATTGAATACGTCGAGAACGTCTGGAATCCGCACGACCGTCTGAAGATGTTGGCCGATTGCGTTTTCCGCGTCCATGTCAAGCATGTCGGCTGCCGACTTATTCATAAGGATTATATGTCCCTGTCCGTCCAGTGCGATGACGCCTTCGCGGAGGTTCTGCACGACGGCCGACAGGTGCTCGCGCTGGGAGGTAATCGTATCAATCTGGGCGGCGAGGCTTTGACGCATTTCGTTCAGGGCCGTTGCCAGTTGGGCAAGTTCGTCCGAGCCGCGAACGTGCGCCTTTGCGGTGAGGTCCCCTGTGGCGATCCTGTTGGCTGTCTGTGTGATTTGCCCCAGTGGTCTATGCCATATCCATCCCAGCAGCCCCGCGATCACAACCGCCACAGCCACCGCCGTCAATGCCGCCAACAGCAGTGCGTTGCGAATGACGGTTCGCCCCTCGGCAATGGCCCGGATGGGCATGGCAACACGGACGGCGCCTACGACTTTGCCATCTTTGACGATTGGTTCAGCAAAATATCGAAACTCCACCCCCACTACTGTCTCGCTGGAACGGATATCCCGGCCGCTCCTGCCACTCAATGCATCGAGAACCTCAGGCCTGTCGTCGGTCTTGTGGTTTTCCATGGTAATCGGATCGGCATGGCTGTCGCCAAGAACGCGGCCGGCGGCGTCTATTACGGTCATCCGCATCGGCGAATTACAGAACATCTGCTTACATTCAACATCAATCCCGCTTGCCTGGCGGAGCCAGGAACGCTGGAAACGCAACTGAGATATCCGGGTCATGCGGCGTTGGTCTTCGGTGTTTTCGCGCTGATAGTTGGCGTTGAGATGGCGATACGAGAGAAGCCCCCCGACCGACAGGATAATCACCATCAGCAGCAGGTTGCCCGCGAAGAGTTTCCAGAAGAACCTATGCCTTTTCATTTTCATCCGCTAGTTTGTAGCCCAGTCCACGAACGGTCTGGATGTATTTGCGAGCCTTTCCCAGTTTCTTCCGCAACGCGGTCAGGTGGACGTCAATGGTGCGATCCGTAACCACCGTGTCCATTCCCAGCGCCTGATCGATTAATTGATTGCGTTCCAGCACCCGCCCCTTGGCCGAGACAATTGCCACCAGCAGGCGGAACTCCGTCAGCGTCAGTGTTATTCTTTTTCCGTTCACTTCCACCAGGTGGCGTTCGACGTCTATTTTTATTGGACCGACCTTGAGCGTCCGGCCGTCGGATGAGGCGACATCCCGGCTTCGGCGCATCAGGGCCGATATGCGCGCTACAAGCACCGACATGCTGAAGGGCTTGGTTATGTAATCGTCGGCTCCGAGGTGCAGACCGACGACGATGTCGCTTTCCTCGCTCCTGGCCGTCAGCATGATTATCGGCACGCCGGCGGTGCGGGCGTCGTTGCGAAGTTTCGTCGCTACCTCCGTCCCCGGCATCCCCGGCAACATCAGGTCAAGCAGCACCAGGTCAGGAGGCGAGCAGCGGATCAACTCCAGCGCCTCGGCCCCGTCGCCGACCGTCTCGACGACGTATCCTTCGCGCTGAAGCCGCATGGCCACCAGTTCGGCCATGTCGGGTTCATCCTCGACGATGATGATTCGCTTCTTCGACATCGCCGGTCATTCTAACAACCCTGTGAATCTCTCCGCAACCGTCCTTGAACGCATTAGCGCAATCTTAACGCTTCGAGAATGCTGCCTTATCAATCACATCAGACAATACGGTTGCAGTCGGATTAGGAAATTTCAGGAACCTGGTAAGGAGAAACGAGATGAAGAAGCAATGGCAAAAGGTCGTGCGGTTGGCGCTGGTTGCAAGTTTGTGCATGGTTCCGTGTGGGGCCGGCGCGGACGAGAAGCCCGCGGCGAAGGAAAAGAAGACAAGGTTGCAGATCGAAGGCTCGACGACCGTCGGGCCGATCGCCAAGGCCTTCGTGGCAGTGTTCGCCAGGAAGTACAAGGATGTCTCCATCACCGTCAAAGAGACCGGCAGCGGCAGTGGAGCAGCGGCGTTGATTGACGGGCGATGCCATATCGCGACGATGAGCCGGTTCATGAAACCCAAGGAATTCAAGAAGGCCGTTGAAAATGGCGTGATGCCTGTGGCGCATGTCGTGGCGATGGACGGCGTCTGTGTGATCGTGCATCCGTCTAACCCGGTCAAGGCGCTGAGCATCGAGCAGGTACGCAAAATATACAAAGGCGAAATTACCAATTGGAAGCAACTCGGCGGCGTGGACAGGAAGATCGTAGCCATCAGCCGGGACACCTCATCAGGCACCTATGAGACGTTTCACAAACTTCTGATGAAAAAGCAGAAGATGGCCAAGAGCGTCGAGTACATCGCCCACAACGAGCAGGGCCGTAACCGCGTCAAGACAACAACCGGAGCAATATCCTACGTGGGCCTGGGCTTCGTGGACAAGTCGGTCAAAGCCTTGAAAATCGGCGGCGTGATGCCGACACGAAAGACAATCGCTTCCGGTAAGTATCCGGTCAGCAGGCCTCTGTTCATGTTCACCAACGGTTACCCCAAACTAGGCTCGACTGTTCATGCCTTCGTAACGTTCCACCTGACCGAAAGGGGACAAGAGGTTATCGAGGCAAAGGGGTTCGTCCCGTTGACGAATTACTAATGAGTTATCTTTATCCTGTGTGGAAAAAATATTAGAATGCGAAACGGTTCATCGTGAGCAGTGCTGAACGGCAAGCCCCCGGCTTGCCGTTTCGCAATACATTGAATTGAAATGCCAAACATCGCTAGACAGACAGGCGACGTTTCAGCAGCGGTCGATTTCGACAGGCCGCTGCTGTTGACTCCGGGTGAGGACTTGGCGGGGTATCTTACGGCGGCGGCGGGCAAAACCCTGCTGTTGTTGATAACTTGCGCGTCGGTCCTGGCCGTCATTCTTATATTCGTATTCATCGCGCGGGAGGCCTGGCCTTTTCTCGTCGGCGGCAATGTGGGAAAATTGCTCGGCAGCACGGAATGGTTCCCGACAGCCGAGCCTGCCGAATTCGGCGCTCTGGCGATGCTGGCCGGTTCGCTGTATATAACGGCAGGAGCGTTGATTATCGCGGTGCCGATCGGCCTGTCGGCGGCTGTGTTTCTCAGCGATATCGTCCCGTTCCGTCTGCGACAGATTATCAAACCGATTATCGAACTGCTGGCGGCGATCCCGTCGGTGGCGTACGGTTTCTTCGCCGTGCTGGTCCTGTCGCCGTGGATGCAGAAAAACCTCGGCCTGCCTTCAGGAACAAACGCCCTGAATTGCTCTCTTATCCTGGCGATTATGGCTATTCCGACGATTATCAGCATCGCCGAGGACGCCCTGACATCGGCGGGGCGCGAACTGCGCGAAGGTTCCTACGCGATTGGGGCAACGCGCGCCGAAACATTAATCAAAGTCGTCATACCGGCCGCTCACAGCGGGATCATCGCAGCGGTTATACTCGGCATGATGCGAGCGATCGGCGAGACGATGGTAGTCCTGATGGCTTCGGGCAACGCCACCCAGGTCCCGTCGCCGTGGTGGAATATAACCCAGTCGGTGCGAACGATGACAGCCATCATTGCCGGCGACATGGGCGAAACCGTCAAGGGTTCGGAACACTATCACTGCCTCTTTGCCATAGGGTTTCTGCTGCTGGTGTTCACGTTCATGCTGAACCTTGTCGGCGAGTACTTCCTCGCGCGGGCCAGGCGCGCCCGGGGAGGCGCTGAATGAGAAGGAGCCTTCGCCGGTTGGGCGATAAGACCTTCACGACCGCTTCGTGCCTGTCCGTGTTGCTGATGGTCGCTGCGCTTGTGCTGATCCTCGGGCCTTTGATCCTGAAAGGCGCCGGCGCCGTTTTCTTCAGCGGTACGGTGGAATTCCGAAGGATGCAGTACGATATGCACGGAAGGGGCCGATGTGAAGCACTGGACGCCGAAAAGGACGAACTGATCCGTTTGCGCGGGCAAGCATATCAATTGATAGACCGCTTCGCCTCTCTCGCAGCCGGGCTTGACACTGAACGCCTCCGAAAACAGACCAGGCGAACATACAGACAGTTCAAAACCCAACTGGACAACCAGGTTGAAAACGGGACAATCACTTCAGAGGAGGCATCTTCGCTCAAATCGCTCGGCAAGAAGCTGCGTAACTGGATGGAGCAAGCGTACGAAACGACGGTTGCTGAGGAAACAAAAGCCAAACTCGACCTCGTATTGAAACACGCCGACGACAAACGACTCGCCGATTTAGAGGTGGAACGATTCTTCGTTTCGGCCAGGAAGTATCGGCAGGTCGTTTCCACTATGGACCCTGCCCGCCAGGACGAATACGCCAAGGCCCTGGATGAAATCCGTGAGGTTCTGAAGGAATTATTAGGTCCGCGACCGGACGAACCAATTCCCGACCTGGCGCAGTTTCGGTACGGCGCTACACGCTGGGACCGCGCACAACACCTGCTGGACCGCCTGCTGTGGTCGGAGACGTGGGTCGAGCAGGCTCCCGGAAAGTCGCTCAAAAAGGTTCGCACCAGTCGGGCAAAACAGTTCGCCGGTACGGAACTGGCCAGGCTGTTCCCGTTGGTCGAGCGGAACCTGGAAAAGACGCTTCGCCCGCAACTTACGTTTTACTGGCAATATTTCATCGACGACAGCACGCCGGGCCACTTTTTCGGCGGGGTCGGGCCTGAGATTATCGGTACGTTGTTGTTGACGCTGCTTTCGATGGCGTTTGCGATTCCGCTGGGCATAATAGCGGCCGGGTATCTGGTCGAATGCACCCGCGACAGCCGGTTCGTCCGCGTTATCCGCACGTGCATTAACACGCTGGCCGGCGTGCCCAGCATCGTATTCGGGCTGTTCGGGCTGGCATTCTTCGTGATATACCTCCAGCCGAAGCTGGGGCTGGATAAAGTTTCGAGCATACTGGCCGGGGCGCTTACACTGGCGGTGCTGGTCCTTCCGGTGCTCATCCGCGCTTCAGAGGAGGCGATCCGGGCGGTGCCGCTGTCTTATAAGGAGGCGTCGCTGGCGCTGGGAGCGGGAAAGTTTCGCACGTTCGTTACGGTAACGCTGCCTGCCGCTGCTCCGGGCATCCTGACCGGAATAATCCTCAGCATGGGAAGGGCCGCCGGCGAAACCGCGCCGATCATGTTCACCGCAGCCGTCGCGCTGGGACCGATACCCGAATCAATTACCCAGCCGACGCGGACACTGTCCTACGGCAGTTACGACATTGCCGTCGGCGACCGGATCGCCGCAATGGTCCCGCACCAGCAGTACGGAATGGTAATGACACTGATTGTGCTGGTGCTGCTGCTGAACCTGGCAGCGATTAT
>DAOVFI010000711.1 GCA_030673005.1 Planctomycetales bacterium | reverse complement strand
TGGCACCGACCAACTGAACATCAGCGGCCTGGCCGGGCTTGCCGCTGACCCGCAAATCGCAGCCGACCACGGCAACGAACGCCACGTCGTGAGCTTCGCCACAGCGGCCGACCTCACGAACCACGAGAACGACAACGACACACACGCAGCAGCCGAGAACCTCGAGCACGTCGCGCAGAAAGGCCAGGTCGACGGGTACGCCGGGCTTGACGAAAACGGCCTTATTGCCCCCGTGAATCTCGCGCCTGCGGAGACGGAACTTCGATTCCTGCGTAACGACCAAACCTGGCAGCCTGGTACGATGCCAGCGCCCATGCTTCCTCGTCGGCTTCAAGCCGGTATCGCCCCCGCGATGGGGCTAAGCTCCGGCAATCCTGCTCCTGCCGAACATCAACATGGCGGCATGGGTGGCGTTAACTGGTGTGAAAATTGGGACTTGTCCGGCATTGGCGCTCACGTGTGCGGCACCAGTCACCTCGCCAACGGTTGCCTTCATACTTCCGGTGTGGTGGAAGCAACTGCAATTATTCGCCTGTCCGGATACCTGGTTTGCCATAACGAAGGTGCGCCCGGCCTCGTTAGTCTCATGCTTTACGGCGGACGGCACGTCGGCGACTTGCTGCTTAGGTCCTCACTTGCGATTCCGGTCAGCGGCGAGCTCGACGAAGACACTGCATTTTTCAACTTCCTTGGGCTACTCGACTCGGGGGATCCTGACGGATACGGCAATTTCGCGGGCCACGTCGTGAGCGCGCTAGATCGTAACACTCCTGTTGTTGCCGTGCCCTGGGCTGGTTCTCGTTCTCTTGACTTTCATCACGAGCTTGTCTTTCGGGTTGTGCTTTCCATCATCGGCGAAACTGTAGTCCGGGAAATCCGCTACAACTTCTTGCTTGAGCAGGTCGGCCCGCTCGGCGTCTAATCCCTCCGTTCCGTCAACCCCACCACTGACCGGACCACGTCAAACCAGCAGGCAAGACCGCCCGGGCGTGAGCTGGCTTCTGCCAGGCCGCCCGGGCTTCCAATGCCCCGTTAGAGCCGGTCGGCTGTAGGCTTGAAGTCCCGGACGGCCTGGCCGCCGGCAAACATCGATTGCGGCGCGGCCGTGGGGCTCTGGATTTGGCGCCGGCAGCTGCACCAGGAAGGACGCTGCGCCGGTTCCGTTTCCGATTC
>DAOVFI010000250.1 GCA_030673005.1 Planctomycetales bacterium | reverse complement strand
AGTAGACTTTCCAGTCGGCAGGAATTTGGGTAGCATCCAAATCGGCCGATATAGTCAGCGCGCCGGTGTATTCAATGAGAATGTACTTACCGTCAGGCGTAGTGCCCGCATCATCCGTTATCTTGAGGATACCGCCCAGTGTAACGTTACCGGCAACGTCAATCTGCTGAATCGGGTCGGTGTCGCCGTCAAACTTGAACTCCAGTTTCGAGCGTGCTCCCGTCGAGTGCGTGGAGTCGTCCACCGTAAAACCGTGTATATCGATAAGATCGGCGTCACCGCCATCTACAATGAATTCACCGAGACAGGTGTCGTCACGGTAACCGCTGTAGGCGACCCCCGCAGTTGCGCCGCGCGGTATTATCAGAGAGCCGCCGGAGATAATGTATCTTCCGCTGGTATGGATATCATCCCCCGACGTCGAATGGTACCCCAGACGCATGTCCCAGTACAGATTCATTATTCCGCCATGCTGGGTAAGAACGGCCCAGGTGGTTCCCGATCCCACTATTTCAAATCCGCTGCTTCCGGATTTCTGATATGTGGCGCCGGCATAGACATCGAGTGTAGAATTTCCGGACATTGTAAAGGAGGTGCTAACAGCGGCGCCATGCAGTTCTGCAACATCATCGGTCGAGAGAGTGACAGAATCCGATGAAGTCGGTTTAGTATCGTCGGTCCAGTTCAGGTCTGTGTTCCAGTGATTGTCGGCCCCGCCCCCATCCCATGTATCCGCCCAGGACGGCACAGTCAGCATCACCAGTGCTGCCGATAAAATTATTGCGTTTCTCACTTTTCTCTCCTTTATCTAAAAGGTTTTTAAAATAGTAGCGCCGGTTCGCCTCGCTTTTTTGATCCCCTGGATACGGTGAGGTAAATAGAAATACCCTGCACCTGTTCCCAGGTAGTCGGATAGGTCATATTTGAGCGAGCCTGAGCCGGAGTTTTATTCAACTATAAAAATCATACCACAAAACCCGAAATCACCAACGGTTAAAATTGGTTTTTTGAAAAAAAAACATTCAAAGGCAAGTGGCTGGACGGGCAGTGTTTTTACTTCGAAATTCGCCATTCATTATTCAATATTCAATATTCATTTTTTTATAACTCGTGTTACCAAACTAATCCCTATTCCCTATTCCCTCTACTTATGTATTTCCACGACGTCCTTGTCGTGCAATGCTTCGCTTCGATGTACGCGTTGTCCGTTGAATCGCCCTTCGCCCCAGATACGTGCGAATTTCATTTTTTCGGGCAGGTCGCGGTGGATTTCGACGGCAAGGTCGTTAATTGTCGAGCCGATTTCGAGTATATAGGGCCTGTCCTTATCAACGGGTTTTCCCGGCTCCTTTGTGTACACGCGGATAACGGCCAGCAGTTCCCATAATCGCCGGCCTAGTTCGTCCAGGCCGTTCCCGGAGGCGGCGCTTACGCTTATTACGTCCAGTCGGCCGGCGTAGAGTTCACCGAGCGCGTCGATATTACCCGCCGGGGCAAGGTCGGACTTGTTGGCAAGAAGCACGGCGCTGCGCTGATGGTGATTTTCCCCGTCAATTTGATTTCTAGGCACACCAACCAGTTCCAGCCCGCGGCTGGTCAGGATGGAAAAGACGTCGTCGGCCTGTTCCAGCAGCCCGCCGGCGGCATCGACCACGATGGCGATTACGTCGGCGTAATTAATCGTTCCCATCAGCCCCGGCGGGACGTGCTCGGGCGTTATCGGCGGGGTATCGACCAGTTGTATCTGCACGTCCTCGTAAGGCCACATGCCGGGCATCGGTAAAGCCGTTGTGTAGGGATAATCGGCCACCTTGACCGGGGCGTTGGTAGTCGTTGCGACGATGCTGCTTTTTCCGGTATTTGGCGGACCGACCAGCACTACCTGACCGGCGCCGCTCCTGGGCACGTGAAACTGATCGAAACCCTTGCCGGCGCCTTTTTTCGCAACGTCCTTACGCATCTTGCTGATGCGGCGCTTGATGTCACCCTGCATCCGGTCGGTCCCCTTGTGTTTGGGGATGGTGCGGAGCATCTCCTGCAAGGCTTCCAGCCTCTCGGCGTCAGTAGCGGCCCGGCGGAAACGCTGCTCGGCCTTCTCGTATTCGGGTGTAAGGTTCGCAGGCATAGGGAATCATTATATCCACGACAAATTGCAGGTGGAAGAATACTGTCATAATAGTCCGACAGCGCCGAACGGCAAACCGACGCCGAGGACCGGATGAAATAGTTACGCATGAATACAATATGCGGGTTGCATCACAGAAGTGACGGAATATCACGCGCGCCATGTATGACGTGAATGATTTCAATGCACTCTTTACGGTAGCGATAGATCACCACATAACTCTCAACAGGAAAACTTCGTAAGGCTTCCCCAAGGTCCTTCCTGCTTCGACCCAACTGAGGGTGTTCGCCCAACAAGCGAAACTTCTCCTGAAACATATCCAGTATCTGATCTGCAGCGGAAGGATTATCTTCGGCAATATAAAGCCAAATCGCCTCCAGATTCTCTACCGCCTGTTTTGTGATTCGATAGCGAGTCACCCGTTGCGTTCTTTCTTCAGGGCAGAGAGCCTCTTCCTGCCGCGGGTCTTGATTTCGTCAAACGTCTTTGACAGAGAATCGCCCGTAACTTCCGTAAATTCGCCACGCTTCAGTTGTTCTATACCCTCGGCAACTTTCTTCCGGAGCTCCCTGATGCGAATTTCATTAAGTTTATCCCGTTCTGCCAAAAGCCGCAGGCTCTCCCGAATCACCTCACTGGCAGACTTGTACAGACCCGATTTCACCTTCTGCTTTACGAGTTTTTCCAATTTGCTTGTCAGTGATACGTTCATAATGTTACCTCCAGACCGGTTACTCTAGCATTTCTCGACCCAATTTTAATTATACATCAATAACAATCATTGACAAGTCTTGTTATTTGGAATTCATTATTACTTGGGGCGAATGAACAATCAGGCTGGAGGCGCACGGTCCATCAAGGCCTGAACGGTTCTAAAAATCTTTCCTTCTTTTCAGATGGTGCATTGTCAATAGAGCGTCGATGCCGGTAGAATCTCCGCTGAGAAAACTATCGAATGAAAAATAACGTCAAAGGTATTCGGGGTTTTTCCCGGTGGAGGTTCAGATAATGTCTTCTCCGTCACGCATAATTGACGCACACCAGCACGTCTTCTGGCACGGCAGGGACGATGCCGACCTTGTCGCCGATCTCGATGAGAACGGTATCGACAAGGCGCTGCTGCTAACCTGGTGCATCGGTCCGCGAGAAGCCCCCATCGGTTACGAAGAGGTTTTTAATCCGATTCACATCGTTTCGCCCGGCCAGAATCCCGGACTGCCGTTTTCCGACGTCGTCCGTGCGGCCAGGCGATTTCCCGACCGCTTCATTATGGGCTACGCCCCGCACGCCTCTGAGCCGGACGCCGCCAAGTGGCTGGATGCAGCCATTCGTATGTACGACGTCCGCGCCTTCGGCGAGTGGAAGTGCCGAATGCTGCTGGACGACCCGCGCTGTATCGAACTGTTCCGCATGGCCGGCCGGCACGGACTGCCGGTGGTCTTTCACATCGACGTGCCATATCTGCCCGACGCCGAAACAGGACAGATGACGCCTTGTGGAGAATGGTACGGCGGGACGGTCGAGAACCTCGAAAGGGCGATGCAGGCCTGCCCGGAGACGATTTTCGTCGGGCACGGCGCCGGTTTCTGGCGGGAGATCAGCGGCGACGTCGAGACGAAAGAGGCCGCCGAACTGTATCCGAAAGGACCGATAGTAGTGGGCGGCCGCCTGCTCCGACTGCTGGATGAGTACCCGCAACTGTATGCAGACCTGTCAGCCGGCTCCGGCCTGAACGCCCTCCGGCGCGACCCTGACCACGGAAAGAAATTCCTGCTGAAATATCACAAAAAACTCCTGTTCGGGCGGGACTACTACGGCGGCGAACTCCAGGCATTCCTCAACCCGCTCGACCTGTCGGCCGAGGCGACCGAGAATATCTATCACCTGAACTCCGAACGATTGTTCAGGATCGAATCGTAAGACGGGTGCCGTGGGCGGGGGGTGTTCGCCCACCCGCAAGCCCCGCGGCCTAAACGTTGTGGCACATACCCCAACAATATTTCAGGAAGGGTAAACGTGGTCGCAAACACAGCGACCACGGCACCCGGCATCTGCCTCCCCGCGAGTCCGGAAGCGTTGACGGATGGGGCGCGGGCGGTAACAATGTTGACCTGACTTCACATGACTGTTGTAACAGACAAACCTGTTATCGGAATTCTTGGCGGCATCGGGTCGGGCAAATCGACTGTGGCTGCGGAATTGGTCGCCCTTGGCT
>DAOVFI010000048.1 GCA_030673005.1 Planctomycetales bacterium | reverse complement strand
CTTCTGCCGCCAGGCGACGTGCGCCCAGTACTTCCACCTGTCCATCTCGGCGACCTGCTCGATGGCTGCGCGTCTGAACCGCTCCCGCCCGGTCTGAATCCAGCGGACCAGCAGCGTTATGACGCGAATATGCGCCTGGCGAGCCCATTTCTGGGGGTGGTTGTGAACGTTTTCGAGATGATCGAAGGTGGCGGGTTTGAGATATTCATCGGCCTTTTGGGCAGTGTACTCAGCGGCGGTCCGGAGCAGCGCCCGGCGCGGGGGATGCTTCAGACGGTCCAGTTCCGCCTGACCTGCGTACAGGCGTGGATGGTCGGTAAGTCTGCTTTGGATAGTCAAAGTTGATTCTCCTTCCCTGTAATCTCGCTATTTTTATCTCCGCACATTCCGGATATTCCAGCAAGGGCGAACTGTTTATACATAATTGAAAACCGATTAGTCGGTCAGGATAGAAACAAATCTGCCTGAAAACGCAAATCTTTTTTCCACGTTCCGACCGACAGTACCCAACCGACGGACTTTTTTAAAATGGTTGTAAAGTTTTACTTGACAGAATGGAAAAATGTGGTATACTGTTATTTATGCTCTGGTCCCGTTCCGGGAGCGGCGGAGCTATTTGTTCTCGTCCAATAATAGTCAGGTCCGGATTCCGCTCATTCGAGCCTGTCTCAGACCGCCCGGTCGAGTTCCCACGTCTAGAACGAGTCTATGTCTTCTGGTTATTTGAGTAAAACCGGTCGAATTTATCGCTGGCGGCGTTGATTGATATAGCGCCGGTTGAAGCCGGTGAAATAATTCAATTCGGGCCGGAATGCCGGTAATCGGGGCGGAGTTAAAAGCCCGTCCGTCTGTACCTTTGCTGCGCAAACCGGCAGGTTAGAAATTCGTGTAACCAAGTGCAACAACGGAGTTAAAAGCCCGTCTGTAGCATCCGGGTAAGAAACGAAGGAGGTTATCGACCGGAAAGAAAGAAAAAAACAGATCAATCAGGAAGCCGGAGGTCTCGTGTGATTTCCGGACAAGGAAAAAAGGCGAAGCAAGGAGATGTAAAATGAGAAACGTAAAGTTAATTCTGATGCTGTGTGCGGTTTTAGCGTTTGTTGCTGCGCCGTCTGTTGCGCAGGCGCAATACGACGTGTACAAAAGCGTCCCGGACGTGGACAAGCCGGATCGGAACGGAGACGGGATTTGGCCCGATCCGGGCGACATGAGTTGCTGGCAGGCTGTGGCGGCGAATCTCCTGGGCGGGGCAGGATGGGGACTTGCAGCCAATACCCCCCAGCAAAACGCCGACGCCATCTACAAGCACATGACGGCAAACTTCGGCACCGCTAATCCCGGCAAGACCGGAATTGCGATTAACTGGTGGCTTTACAATTATGGTTACAATCCGGATCGCGTCGGCGGATGGTATCAACCGGATAAGAAATCCAACGACGTAACCGTCGTCGGCCGGACGCTGACGAATATGGATTACGACTTCCTGCTGGACGAACTGAGTCCGAGTCGTTCCCAGTACGTCGGCGTAAGATGGGAATTCTTTAATCCCGAAACGAGTGAGAGTTTCAACCACTGCCTGACGCTGATTGGCGGAAATTACTCCAATGTGCACGTACCCCCGGGGAATCCTCTGCAATCTCTCTGGCACGACTCCGACAGGGACATGGGCAACGGCCCGAACCCGCCGGACGACGATATGTACACCAATACCTTCGACGCGAACCAATTCTGGCACATTAATTACACGCCTGCGGTGATGAACAACTGGGCGCAGGGCTACGTTACACTCTGCCCGGGCGAGCAGAAGCCGGCGTCGGCGATGGAGAATTACGACGCCGCTTATCACCGCGACTACAACGCAGCCGGGAACGAAATAAAGGTCTGGCGGACAGCCGGCGCTAATAAGAACTGGGGCGCTCCCACCTGGGACCCGGACGGTACCGGCGATTATACCATCCTCCAGATCCCCAACGAGGAAATCCCGGAGATGTACAAGAAGGTGTACCTGCTGGTGGATTACAAGGATCGTAATTACGATCCTGCCGACCCGACCGGCGCGCCGGACATCATCCTGGTGGACAATGCCGGCATAACCTACGAGCCGGATGTTACAATCAGCACCGACGGCGGGCAGATACTCTTCGAGTGGACGATGGACGACCAGCCGCCCTGGGAGCGGATTATCTTCCCGAACACCGATTACTACTACCTCACCGGCGATATAAAGGACTTCAATATCGCCACCGAGTGCATCCCCGAACCGGCGACAATGTTGCTGATTAGTATGGGCGGGATCGGCCTGATCCTCCGGCGCCGGAAAAAACAAATTGGAACCTGATCTGGGAAATGCGAGTTCGTTCGGTGCGAACTCAATCATGAATTACGGGGAAAATAGATGCAGAAAGGAGAGCAAGTAATGAAGTTTGCAACAAAGACACTGATGTTCGTGGCGATTCTGGCAATTGCCGCGCCGGTCATGGCAGAGGATATCTGGGACCCGCCATGGGAAGAGGACCCCGGTGACCCACAATGGGCCGGCGGCATTACCACCTACCAGCGGTGGGAGTTCAATGAGAATCCCGACGAGCCGGTCGAGGTGGACAATCCCTTCGGCACACCCGAGATTACCTTCATCAACGCGACCTATCCGGACTGGATCCTCGGACCGGAAGGCCCGACCGAAATCGCCACCTGGCACATTGGTCCGGGCGACGGAGGCGTTGACATCCTCGTTCACAACAATCCTGATCCGAACGAGAAGAAAGTGATCTTTATCCAGATGACCTCGGACAAGGCTCCGAAACCCGGCGGACCGACGTGCAACCCGCCGGGAACCACGACCTATCCGAAGCCCGCTATCCAGTGGCCTAACGGCACGTGGTACACCTTCACGGCGCAGATCGAGATACCGTCCAATCCTGAATGGGAGATACTCCACTACGACTTCCCCGAGTGCACCAATATCTCGGAGATCGTCGTGCACACGATTTGCGTACCCGAGCCGGCGACGATGGCGCTGCTGGGCCTTGGCGGAATCGGTCTGCTTCTCCGCCGCAAGCGCAGAAAATAATCAGTCTGAAATGATTCAGGGATTCAAGAGCCGCTTCGTCATCGCCCTTCCGCTGGTCGGAAGCGCCCGGCGGCTCTGATTTCCCGATTCAACCGTCCGGCGCGGCGGCGGAGTAATCCGTCTGCGCCGGACGGTTGGTCGGCATACTTTCAATAACGGGATGGGCGAATACCTCGACCTGTTAGTTGACGAAACCAAAGCATATCTTGCCTTTATTTCCTCCGTGACGGATAGCGCCGACGGCGACGTGTACTTTGATTCGATCGCCGACTTCGACATCCCGGAGCCGCTGCGCTGAGCCGCTTATCGTATTGCGATTCTCCCGAAGCGGAAAATTTCACCTTGCAAGCGAAATCAGAACTTAACCCCGCCGCTTTTGCCGCCGATGTAATTATCGATTGCCGGATGGACCGATCTGCGACGGGTTGGCCTGTCAGGACGGAGCCGGCACAGGCAGAAGGATTAACCCAATGGTGGAGCTTCGAGAAGACGGATATACCGAGTTTCGTTTCTTCAGGCCGGCAGCGGCCTGTGTATTCCTGAGCGGCGATTTCAACCAGTGGCGGTCCGACCAACTCAAGATGGTCCGTCAGGGCAACGGTTACTGGGTTCTGCGGCTGCCTTTACCGGCGGGTGATTACAAGTTCCGCTATCTCGCCGACGGGCAGTGGTACACGGACTTTGCCGCCTTCGGGGTCGAGCCGGGGCGATTCGGGCTTGACAGTCTCCTTCGCATCCCCCAGCCGAGGCTTACGGTCCACACGACCGCCCCGGCAGCGGCTGCGGCATAATCTCACGTACGTTTCTGATTTTCCACATATCAGCGCAAATACTGCGCCTACATCATTCGACTAGCCGAATCACAATATGGGGTGGATAGTCCGGCGGGGGGAGTGTAAACTGCCCGGCGCTATGTCGCAGGGAAAACCGATTGTCGTTGTGGCCGAACCGCTGGACGAACCGAGCCTGGAATACCTCGCCGGTCGCGCCGAGGTCCGCCGGGTCGAGGGCGCCGAGCTTGATAAGCATATCGGACAGGCCGACGGTCTTATTGTGAGGACGTACACGCAGGTGAATCGGGCCTTGCTGGACCGTGCGCCGAATCTGAAGGTAGTCGGCAGGGCGGGCGTGGCGCTGGAGAATATCGATGTACCCGCCTGCCGGGCGCGAGGCGTCCAGGTCGTCCACACACCCGAAGCCAACACACTGGCCGTCGTCGATTACACAATCCGTATGATTATTGAACTGAACCGCCGTTTCTGGCCGATGACCGGGCCGATAAGCCCGGATGAATTCCTTGCAACGCGGAAGAACGCCTTCGGCCGGTTCATCTCAAGCCTGACGCTGGGGATTATCGGGGCCGGGCGTATCGGTTCCCGCGTAGGCCGGGCCGCTGTCGGGCTTGGAATGAAGGTCGTATATAACGACATCAGGGACATCGCTCTTGATTACCCTGCCGAGGCCGTCGATAAGCCGGCACTCTACGCCCGCAGCGACATCGTTACGCTGCACGTGCCGCTGACGGACCTGACGCGGAACCTGATTGACGCCGGGGCTTTGGCGCAATTCAAACCCGGCGCTCAGTTGATAAACGCCGCTCGCGGTGCGTGCGTGACGGCTGCGGACCTGGCGGCGGCCTTGCGGTCCGGGCGGCTTTCCGGTGCGGTAATCGACTGTCACGAGCCGGAACCGCCCGGGTCGGACTATCCGCTCTTCGGCCTGGGAAACGCGATCCTGACGCCTCACATCGCCGCCCGCGTACCGGCGGCGCTGGCGGCGATGTGCGAGGTGGTCTATGACGTCGCAGCCGTCCTCGAAGGCAGAACGCCGAAATTCCCGGCGGAGGAAACGGACGACTGATCCTGCCGCCGAGTACGCTGAATGAATCGCAGGGACCCGCCGATACTACCGCCAACACAATTAGTTGACAGGGGACGGCTTGAATCTATAATTGTTCAGGATTGCGTATGGTGGTTTGAGGTAGGCTGATTCGATTGCTTGGAGATATCATGCGAAAGTTAAAAGCGACTTGCGGCGTAACGGTTTTGTCCCTGCTGATGGTGGCGTTGTTGAACGGGACGGTCCTGTCCCAGGCCGCTCCGGCCGGAAAGGACAAACTGGCGGAGCACTGGGACAATTTTCTCCATTTCATCCTGATAGCCAACCCGGTTGAAGCACGGAGTAACGGGGAGGCGATTCTTGACGCCAGGCCCGACCCGAAGAGGCTTTACAAATTGTCCCTGTCGATGAAAACCGGCAGAGGCCCCGGGGTGCTTGCCCGCGGCAGGACGCTCGATAAAGAACTTGCGAAGATAATTATTAAGATTGAAGTCATGATCGACGCCGGCGCCAAGGCAGTGCGGAAAGACCCGACCGAGATCTCGCGGTGGATTAAGTTGCTGGGTGGCATGCCGCAACATTTCCTGATTGGAACCGAGCGGCTGATTACTTCCAGCGAGTACGCCATACCGCAGATAATCAGCAAACTCTCCGACGTTAATACGCCCGCGATTCTTCGTGAGCGCCTTGTTACCATCCTGCCTCGTCTGGGTAAGGAGGCGGTCCGTCCGCTGGTTGCGGCCCTTGCGACCGAAGACCCCTCCGTCAGGGAGATTATCTGCCGGACACTCGGCAAGATCGGCTATCCCCATGCGGCCCCGCACCTGAAGGTGATAATCGAGCAGAAAGACCAGATGGACAGTACGCGCAACGCCGCCAGGGTCGCACTGTCGGCCTGCGCCGGGAAGGACTCGCTGAATAAATCAGCGGCCGAACTGTTCTATCAACTGTCGCTGAAATATTACAACCGTAACGAATCCGTCAACCCCGACTCCCGCTACGATACCGCCAACGTCTGGTTCTGGCGCGGCAGGTCCGGGTTGACATACAAGATCGTTCCCCGAGTCATCTTCAACGATATTTACGCGATGCGGTCGGCCCGCATGGCCCTTGCCCTCAATCCGGGATTGGAATCCGCCGTAACGATCTGGATCGCCGCCGACATTCGCAAGGAAATCAATCTGCCCAAAGGCGCCGCCGACCCGACCCGCTCGGTTGACGAGCCGGGCGCGAAGTTTGCCGCACTTGCCTCCGGCGCAAAGTACCTCCAGTGCGTTCTGGCCAAGGCGCTCGCCGACGGAGATGTCCGCGTCGCCCTGGCCGTTATTGAGTCGCTGGCGCGAACCGCCGGAGCAAAGAACCTTGTTGTTTCGTCGGTCGAAGGCCACGACCAGCCGCTGGTGAAGGCGATGAGTTACCCGTCACGCAGAGTGCGATACACAGCCGCCGAGGTTTTGGCCCTCGCCAGACCGACGGAGCGGTTTTCAGGATGGCACCTCGTTGCGCCGGTCCTGACCGAAGCGCTGCGCGGGACCGGCAAACCCGCAGCCATCTTTGCAGATCCCAAACAGGGGCGCAGAAATATTGTCAAGGATCTTCTTCGCGGCGGCGGTTGCAGTGTCATCGACGACGCTGCATTCGGCAAGGCCCTCCAGTCGGCGAGGGCCGAAGGCGGGGCGGACCTGGTTGTGCTGGCGTCGAATATAACCGCCCCGAACATGGTCCAGGCCATCACCTTGCTCCGCGCCGAAGCCGTCTTCAGCCGGACTCCCGTCATTATAATTGCCGGCCCGAACGACGTAGCCGGCGCACGGATACTGGCGAAGAAGGATCAACTCATTGTGGTCGTACCCGACAGTAGTCTTGACGCTGCGTCGATAAACGCCGCTATCAAGGCCGCTTCGGCCAAGGCGTCCGGCGCCGCGCCCCTGAGTGAGGACGAAGCCGTCGAGTGGTCCATCCGCGCCGCCGGGTGCTTCCGGTTACTGGCGATGACGCAAAATCTCACCTACGACCTAACAGGGGCCGTCAAGAGCCTCATTGCCGCACTCGGCGACAAGCGCAACAGCGTTCGCATCGCCGCCGCCGAGGCGCTCGCCCAGTTCCCCGCAGCCCGGGCACAACGGGCTGTCGCCCGCCTTGCCGTCGATGCCGAAGCCGACGAAAAGGTGCGTGTGGCCGCTTACGCCGCATTGAGTGAGTCGGTCCGGCGATTCGGCAACCAACTGGAAAAAAAGCAGTTCATGGCCATTGTCGATGACGTGATGTCAAAAGGCTCATTGAAGATTCGCGACGCCGCCGCACAGGCGTTAGGCGCACTGGCGCTGAAATCGGAGAACATCCAGAAGATCATCCAGACCCTGGGCCGGGATAAAGTGTAACGGAAATCACCGAAATAAACGCCTTGTCGGGGTGGTCCGGTGAAATTCCGTGGGGTATAAAAGTAAAAAATACGTAACTGTTCACGCCTTTGCTGATGATTGCCGAAAAAAAAGAGCAAGTCAGGCACACAAAATGAAAAAACAATTCATCGGGCTACGCCAGGCTCTCGTCTCGGCGAAGCGAGCCGTAGCCGGGTCACCCTGACGAGTCTGTCGGAATTGTTTTTTCATTTCTCCGCTCCTGACGGGTGAATTATTTATCACTCCAAACAACCGGAGTGATAAATACTATGTGTGCCTGACTTGCTCTTTTTTTCGGCATAGCCCTGAACGGTTACAAATAAACACCATTCAAAGGCAACCGGCCTTACGGATGGTGTTTTTTTACTTCGATATTCGACATTCATTTTTACGACTCGCGTTTTACGGGTTCAGTATGGCCGGTGCGCAAAACGAGGAGGTGGTGAAATGGCGTCTGCTCCCTTATTCCTGGTGATTATTACCTGTCTGTCTGTGGGGACATCGGTAAATGGAATGGAATCGCCCGAAATCATGTCCTGGTCGAACAGCAAGACCGAAGACGAAAAGATCGTTTTTGAAGCAAAACCCGGTGAGCAGATAACCTTCGGCCTCAAGGCCCAAGGCGCCGGGGAATACCTCTGGTGCATTGACGGGCGCGTGCGGGAAAAGGCTGATTCCCCATCATTCAAGTGGACTGTTCCAAACAAAAAGGGAATGTGGAAGATACTCGTCAAAACCACCAATAAGGACCGCCGGCGGTGGGTAAGGCAGAGGACGGAACTCTGGAACAAATGGATAGGGGGCAAGCGAAAAGACGAGTTCATTCGAGACATGACCGATCTTAATACCTTCCCGGAAAGAGGCAGGAAGGAATGGATAGTCTCCACTTTTCTGGCAAAGGTCAAACCGGGCGAGTCCATTCAGAAGGCAATAGATTCACTTGGGCCTGAAGGCGGAGTCGTGGAACTCGCGCCGGGCATACACGAAGTCAATGAGACAATGTATCCCGCGCGCAACTTTCAGTGGTTCTACAAAAAGGCGAGTCCGACTAAGTATTCAATTCTCATTAACAGGAGCAACGTCGCCATTTGCGGTACGCACAAGTCCGTCGTCAGGCATCACAATAAGGACGCCGTTTGTTTCTTCGTCCCCGACCTGGAGGCGACAGATCCAAATCTCTATGTTGAGAACGTAACATTCAGGGGGTTCGCCACAGCTAGTACATATAAAAGGAAGGACAAGGCCCGTAACTGCATTATTTCCGCAAGCCATGTTAAGAATTTTACTGTTGAAGACATACACGGCGCTTCGTATGCGGCCAGGCTTGTTGTCGTTAGTTGTCCTCAAGGGCACCACAGACACAGCCTCAACGTGCACCTGAAGAATAACCTTATGGAACACTGTGGACCGATGGCGGCGTTCTGCAAAAACCTCTACGTCATCAACAACATTGTAAATGATAACCCGGGAATCTGGTCGCTGAATACCGACAGGGATATTTCCAATATGCACGTAATAGGAAATCGTGTTACCCACAACAGGGTGCACGCCTGCGCGCATCTGGACGGCGCAAACTATGCGGAATTTCGAGACAACGTTCTTACCGGCAGTACAACCTGGGGATTGCGCCTGAACCACCACGGACGAAACTACATCATAGCGAACAACACCATATGCGGAATGAGAAGTCGTCAACCGGCGGGTATTCAATGTTTTGCGAGGAGCGTATTGGAGAACGTTACAATCATAAATAACCGCATATACAATGTCAAAGGGGACGGGATACTGGCCACACTTATGCACAAACCAAGCGACAAGGCCAAGAACGTAACCATAAGAAACAACATAATCTGTAATAATGGCGGCGACGGAATCGACATTCAGCGCGGTGAGTCTTATTTTTTCAGCGTATTCAACAACATAATCACGGGCAACGGTGGTTGCGGGATAAATCGCGGAGCAGGCAGGATCAATCTCGGTTACAACGACATCTGGAATAACGCACAGGGCAACTACAAAGGATGCGCTGCCGGGAATAGTGACATCTCCACCGATCCAATGTTCGCCGATCCTTCAAAAGGCGACTTCCATCTCAAGAGCAAGGCCGGCCGATGGGACCCGAAGGTAAGGAAGTGGGTAAAAGATAAGGTGCACAGTCCGTGCATTGACACCGGCGACCCGAAGTCCGACTGCGCCAAGGAGCCGGCCCCCAACGGCGGGCGTGTGAACATGGGCGCATATGGCGATACCGGCGAAGCGTCAAAAGCAGCGGGTAAGTAGGACTACCGGAATAGGCGAAAGGAGATTTGGTATGTTCATAAGATCGGCTATCGTGAGTTTGGCGGCAGTACTGGCAGTTGTTTGCTCTGCGTTGGCCGGGGAACCGGAAGCGCCCAATATCGTTTCTTTGTCCAACAGCAGGACAGCGGACCGGAAAACCTCCTTTCAAGTCAAACCGGGCGAGAAAATCACCTTCTCCGTCAAGGCTAAAGACGCGTCCAAATACCTCTGGCAGGTGGGCGGGTCTGTCCAAAAAGCATCCAAAGGGAGTTCATTCACCTGGACAGTGCCCGACAAGAAGGGCCTGTGGAAGATACGTGTGAAAGCGACAAATAAGTCGCTGGATCGATATGTTGCGGGTCTGGCGGCGGACTTTCGAAGGTTTCACAAAAAGGATGTGCCGCCAACGATCAGGGACGGCTATTACCCGCCACAGTGCCGGACCGAATGGATAGTCTCGACCTTCCTGAAGCAGGTAAAGCCGGGCGAGTCTATACAAAAGGCGATAGACGCTGTGCCCTCAGGAGGCGGAATTGTTGAACTCCTGCCCGGCGTGCATAAGATTAACGAGACAATTCGTATTAACAAGAGCAATGTCGCTGTTCAAGGAACAGACGATTCTGAAATAAGGAGCACCGACCCGGAAAAGCATGTTTTTATCATCAACGAGGACTGGAAAGGCAAGCCGGCGCTGGAGAACATCACGTTTCGTGGGTTCAAGATTACCATCGCCGTAAAAACCAACAAAAGCACAGCCATTTCTTCCAGGAAGGTGAAGGATTTGACTGTTGAAGGGATAAATGCTTCCTGGTTCGCAAGGTTTGTGGATACGGGCGGAAGCGACTCCAAAAATCCAAGCAGCGAAGTGTCAATACGCAACAACACGGCCGATTACTGCCAGACAAAGATATTCTATACCACAGACGTAGTCGTGGCCCACAATATCCTGATCGGTCGCAGAGCCACCTACGTAGTATGGCACGAACCGAGGACGGCCGGAGCGTACGCCTCCATGCACCATAACCACGTAAAGCCCGGCGGCGGTAACAGTGCAGGATTTCAGACCGAAGGCCCGTGCGTCCATTTTTTCAGCAACAAAATCGACTGCGGCGGCTGGGGGCTGCTGGGCATAACCGTCCGTTACTATCCCGACCACACTCGCGTCGAAAACAACGTAATAACCGGCGCAACGGGAGCCGGCATACAGTTCTTCCGGCAAAGTACGATGTTGAATAACTGGGTGAGGAATAATTTCATCTTCAACTGTCCCGGGCACGGCATCACTATCGGGGATTTGCCGTTTCGCGGCGGAAAGATTTCCCTGGGACGCCCGTACGAGGTGAACATAGTAAATAATGTAATCTATAATAACGGAAAGGATGGTATTGCCAGAGGGGCGCGCAAGAGCAATGATCCATGGACAATAAACATAACCAATAACATAATCGCAAATAACGGCGGGTATGGAATCAATCTGGTCGATGATTTCATCAAGGGAACACGTAGTTACAATAATATCTGGAAGAACAAGAAGGGTAACTACAACAAATCCGCGCCGGGCAAGGGTGACATATCCGCAGCCTCCCTATTCGCTGATCCTTCAGGAGGCGATTTCCGTCTTAAAAGCAAGATAGGCCGGTGGGACCCGAAGGTAAAGAAATGGGTCAAAGACAATGTGCACAGCCCTTGCATAGACGCCGGCGACCCGAAGACGGACTGTTCAAGGGAACCGGCTCCGAACGGCCGGCGCGTGAATATGGGCGCATACGGTAATACCAAGGATGCTTCAAGGAGCATGGTTGCCGGGTCCGGGGACCGGTAACGTATTCTGCGCGGAATCCCACGGGGCCGGTTATTTTTCGGTTGTGGTCTCTGCCGGCGTTGTTTCTGAGGCCGGTTGAGAGGTTGGTTGCGCTTTTGGTTGGGATGCAGCCGGCTGTGTATCGACCAGTTTTGCCTTCAGTTCCAACAGGCGCTTTGCCCGCTCGGCGGGTGTGAGTTTTTTC
>DAOVFI010000539.1 GCA_030673005.1 Planctomycetales bacterium | reverse complement strand
CAGCAGGACGTACATTCCCAGCAGGTAGAGCAGCAGCATTCCGGTGCATATCAACCGCAATGCGTTAATCGGTTTGTCCGGCCCGACGAGTCGAATCGCTGTGGCAAGAATTGCCTGCCATGCCGGCAGATGAAGGCGCCGAGCCGCTGCCCTGCCTGTGTCGGCAAAGACCCCGTCACTGCCGTACAATCCCGGCTCCTGGCATTTATAAACTTCCGCCAGCATGTTCGCCTGTGCGCCGGTTACGCTTTTGTGCCTGAACGTTACCAGCGTATTTATCGCGACGACCGCCAGGATGATCAGTACGGCCCAATGATGTTTTCGTGCAGGAATCGGCCTCATGCCGGTGACTTTCCTATATGAAAGGTAGAAAGACAGTATAATCGGCATACACGAAGAAAAACAACTGGAATACCGGAATATCAGAATACCGTGCCACCCATTAAATTACGTGTTACAGTAGTAGGCCGGGACGAAGCGAAGCGGAGTCCCGGCGAAACGTCGGTCAATCTCGCCCTGCCGAAATTGGAAATTGGAAATTGGAAATTGGAAATCGCAAATCTGTCCTTCGCGACGAATTCATAAGTGAGATGGAGGCCTTTATTGGTCGCCATAACCTGCTTGATTCCGGGCAGGTTGTGGTTGTCGGTATCAGCGGCGGGGCCGACAGCGTCGCCCTGGCGGCGGCGCTGCGCCGGGCCGGGGGATGTGTCCTGCACCTGGCGCACGTTCACCACGGTATCAGGGACGACGCCGACGCTGATTCGGATTTCGTCGCCGAGATGGCGCGGCAGTGGGGATTGCCGTTTCATCTGGAACGGATTGACGTGCCCGCCCTGGCCCGGCGCGATCGGATGGGCATTGAGGCCGCGGCCAGGCACGGGCGGTACAAGGCCCTTTCGGACGTGGCGGGGCGGGTAGGCGCAAGTGCTCTGGCCGTTGCCCACCACGCCGGCGACCAGGTCGAGACGGTCCTGCACCGTATCGTCCGCGGTACGCACCTGCGCGGACTTTCCGGAATGGCTCCGAAGCGGACACTTCGGGCCGGTCTGGACCTTATCCGCCCGCTGCTGTGGGCAAGGCGCGAGCAGATCGAGCAGTTCTGCCGGGACGAGGGACTCGCCTGGCGGACGGACCATACCAACGCCGATACGGATTTTACGCGGAATTTCATTCGTAACGAGTTGCTTCCGCTGCTGCGGGACCGATTGAACGTCCGCGCTGACGAGGCGATTCTTCGCTTGTCCTCGGCAGCGGGTCAGGCCGAGGCGGCGCTGGGCGAACTAGCCGATAACCTGTTCGAGCGTGCCTGTCGAAAGCGCTCCAAACGGCAGGTTATCCTCCGGTCTTCGCCGCTGAAGAAGGCCCCTGCGCTACTGGCGGCCATGGTTCTGCGGGTAGCCCTTATTGACCTGGACGCGCCTCAACAGGCAATGTCCCAGGAGCGGTTCGACGACCTGCTGTCCGTTCTGGACGGAACAGTGTCGGCGGTGGATTTGCCCGGCGGATTCCGCGCCGAACGCCAAGGCCGGGATATTCACTTGTTTCGTCAACAGTAATACCGAGCGCATAAAGTTTATCAGCTGTTGGGAGATAAACGAGCTGCTAGCGGTCGCGGATCGTATAATCAATCACCGGAAAATTGTGTGTTACGAACTATTGCTCCGTCAACCTTAAATCTGTTGGTGGGACCGGTTTGTTACCGGTGGCCCCCGCCCCCGTTACAAACCGGTGCCCCCCCAAAATGGTGGTTGTGAGGGGTCGATTTCCAGGGGCGTGGCGGGTGGGGTGGCGCCCGGGGCCCGCGCAGCGCGGCAGGGGCTTT
>DAOVFI010000170.1 GCA_030673005.1 Planctomycetales bacterium | reverse complement strand
CTTTGAGTCGTATCTTCGTGGGAACGGTTGGCCTTACGTGGTTGTCGATGAGGCGAAAAAGACGCTTTTTGCGGACATTTCCATCAAGAGTTTCGATTTTCTGGTTTATTCCGACAGCCGGGCGAATCTGCTGGTGGATGTCAAGGGTCGAAAATTTCCCGACCCGGCGGCCGGATCAGGGAAATCGACCCGGGCGTGGGAGAACTGGGTTACGCGCGAGGACATCGAATCGCTCCAGGAATGGGAAAATATTTTCGGCGTTGATTTTTCAGCGGTTCTGGTATTTGCGTACTGGCTTCAAGGCCCGCCGGAGCGTTGCCCGTTCGAGGACGTGCATTTTTTCCGGAACAGGCACTACGCCTTTTCGGCCATCGGCCTGGCCGAGTATATCGACTTCGTTCGGCCCCGCAGCGAGCGGTGGCGGACGGTATCGATGCCGGTGGGGGAGTTCCGCCGGCGTGCGGACGATCTGGCGAGTTTTCTTTAATTGAACCAATGACCGCTTGAAGCCGAAAGACCCAAAGGTGTATAATAAGGTTTATGAAGACTATAAAAATATTATTACCGCTGGCGGTTATGTTGCTTGTTTTGTGTAGCCGGGCGTGCGGGGCGGAAGACTTCAAGGCGCCCGAAGTTGACGGCAAGGCCGATTTCTGGATGTCGCTTGGAATCGCGGCCTTGGCGCTGGCGGGAATTTGCGTAGTCGCCTTCAAAAGCACCCGGAGGACGCACCTGGACTAGACCAGGCCGATAAGGCTTTTAAAAAATAATCGTCAGCATGGATAAAGCAGGAGACAAGAGTGAGAACTTCCGAAGGAGAACGGATATGAAACAGATGATTATAGTGGCGCTTGTCTGCCTCAATGCGTCGCTTCTGGTGGCGCTGGTGTTCGGAGCAGGCACCCCGTCCGCAGAAGCCCAGGTCATCGGCGGTGGTACGAATTACATCGTAATGACCGGTTATACCGGCGAAGGCAAAGACGCACTGTACATCCTGGATTTAGGAAAGCGTCGCCTTACGGCCCTCCGGTTCGAGAGGAAGGATAACAAAATGAGGTTTGTAGCCAGCACCGACCTGCGACGTGATTTCGGTCGGACTAGAAAAGACGACTGAAAAATGCCCGGAGAAACCATCATGAAGGATACAAAAAACATAACCATTGCGCTGCTGTGTGTGTCAGCCGTCATTCTATCGACGGTCCTGGTTCTTTTGCATGTCTCCGCCACGCCCGCACAGGCCGATACCGGCTTGCGGGGCGGAGACTACATCATGGTAACCGGCTCGGTATCGAAATCCGAAGACGCGATTTACATCTTTGACATCGCAAAGCAGAAACTTAACGTTTACACACTCGAGCGACAGGATAAGAAACTCAAACTCAGACGACAGGTGAACCTGAAATTGCTGTTCAAAGACTGATTTGTTGCAATCGGCCATATAGAGTAGGATTGCAGGGATAAATGGGATTCACGGGATAAAGGATTGATATAATAATTCTTTCCTCCTTGGATCCCATTTATCCGCCCGGACCTGCCCGCGGGGGGATTTTATCTGAACATAATCTCAAATCACTGATTCCATTAATAAATGAAAAGTCCTCTCGCCATGATCTGACACCAAGCGCAACATAAGATATATTATCGGACGTTGTGGAAGCGGTAATCAGTAGCCGGTAGCCAGGAGTCGGTTGTTAACAGAAATAAACGACGCCGCTAATTATCTTTTTTTATCCGCGCCCCCCAAACTTGCGGAAATGATAAATCGCCCGCAAACAGGTGGGAACAAATCTGTACCTTCTAAGTACCCCCAACTAATAATGACAGAACCGTCTTTCCCGGTCCGACGCATTGGGACGAGGACTTTAATAAAAATATTATTAGTTTTCCGGGGGGCGTCGCCTATCAATTTCCCGCTTTTCCTGAGTGCTTCGTAAAGCCCGATGAGTTTCTTTATATTCTTTTCCTTCTCACTAACATCGGCACTAACGTTATAGACTACGCCCTTAATAATTTCATAAGATAAATTCTTCAACTTTACAACACGGCGGCCAGTAAGGCGCAATGACACATCGTACATTAAAACATCACTCGGTTGCAGTTTGAATGCCTTGAGGCCGCTTGCCAGTTTGTTTCCGTTCAAACCAAGGCAAACAGGTATGCCCGCGATAACATACCATCCTCTCTTAGGGTCCTCTACAGCAGGTTTTGACGAAGAAGACCTTTCAGCAGGTTTCGAGGACAAGGTTTTGATCCCCCTAATAGTAGGTTGTGTTGTATTTTGTTTTCCCGGTTTCTCAGTCAAAAAAAATCGTACACTCCACATGTCACGGACATCAGGCGAATCAAAACCCGCTATAATGAAGTGCTTTTCTGTATGCCCGATCATCACAAAAGATTTATTTTCCGGCTTTTTGACCGCCTTGGGCCATATGATGGGACGGCTCGCTTTCTTTATAGCCTGAACTGCTTCAAGAATGTACTTTTTGTTTTCAGGAGTCGGATCAATATAGGCCGTAATGTGCGAAACTCTGTTACCCGAGAGATGGTAAAACAAACTCGAGTATTTAAGCGACTTCCGAACGTTCAAAAACCTTTTTACTTCAAATATTCTCACTTCTATACGCTTTGCATCTGTAGTTGCCGCCAATGACACAGCCTCAATTGGCTTTGCCCCTAGAACGAAGATGAGCCTTTCCAAATCATTACCGGCAGGACGAGTAACAGGACCGGCATGTCTCACATCAGCCTGAATATTGACCGAAACAAAGAATCCCAAAACCATACAACAGCAAAGAAATTTTTTTACTGGAGTCATTACCTATGTTTTCCCAGTTTTTTAGTGGCCTTTCGTGGTCGCAAACACCGCGACCACGGCACCCGGCTACGGGCTACCGGCTACTAAACTTACCTTCCGCCGTGGGCTTTTATGTCTCTTGCCTCGAAGCGGTTGCTTTTTCTGTGCCAGATGAACATTGGGCTGGAGACGCCGCGGAGATTGCCTTTCTGGTACAGGATGGCGTTTTTTCGAGGTCGGCCCGGCTGCGAACCCCAGATAATCGCCTTCCCGTCAGACCCCTCCGGCTGCTGGTAGAGGATTCGTTGGCAGACGACCTCATTAGGCCCGTCCCGGAGCCTTACAATATCGCCTGTGGCGTTGAACAGATTGAGCCGCCCCACCGGAGGGCCTTCCCGTCCGTCCGTCCGGGATTCGGGATCTTCAAAACGCGCATCCATTTTATCGCAGTCGAGCACCATTTTTCGCCCTTTCGGCAGTTTGCTCCACGGGCGAACATTCAGTTTTTCGGTAAGCACCATCTGCCGACCGCTGCAATGGACCATCCGAACATTACCCGACAGCCATACTGTGCGCACCGTCTGGTCCATCTTCATTGATTTGGACCATCTGAACGCAGACTGGAACGGCCTGGACAAACCGCCGGTGATAATGTCTTCCGAATTGCCCCCGGCGTTCGCCTTTTTCTTTGCGGGCGGGCGGTAGTCTTCAACGGTCAGCGTGCCGGGACTGTCGCAGACGATTACGGCCTTGACCTTAACCTTGGCATCGGCGTGACCGGTTCGGGCTTCATCCTTTCGGGCTTCGTAGGTAAGGTTTTCCGAACGCAGACGCAGGCGCTCGAGCAGGAATCCTTCCTTATCGACCGTCCTTGATTCCAGGCAGACGTTCTTGCCGGCCGTTACCGTCTCGATTTTCCGCGGTCGGAATCGGAACCGCGCCAGGCCTTTCATGCGTTTGACGCCGGCGACTTTTTCCGCTGGAGTGTCGGTCTTGTCTTCTGCCGGTGCGAAAACAACGTCCATTCTCCCGCAGTCCATCACGTCTCCGCCGGTTTCCAGATGGACGCTGCCGAGAATAATCGCGGTCCGGCCCTTCCCGCTGTAGTCCATTTTCTTTTTCCAGGCGATTTTCACCGGACGGGGTTTGTCATACTTGTTGCCGCTGATGTCGGTATCGGAATAAAAACGCAGGCTTCCCGGACCGGTTACGATGGCGGATTCGCGATTCTGATCGAAGTCGATCTGTTCACCTTCGACGGTATTGTCCTTTTGTGTAACCTTTGCGGGTGTTCCCTTCAGGACCGCCGTCCCGGCCGACACGTTGCTCGTTACCGTCTCGGCCCTGATTTCCACACGCTCGGAACCGCTGAGATCGACAATTTTTACATCTCCGGACGCTCGCAACTCCCGGGGTTTGATTTTTGTCTTTCCGGTCTTTTTGTCCCGCTCCGGACCGAAGGTGATGGTCAGCATTTTATCGGCCGATATTTCCCTTTTTTCCTGCATGGCCGAGACGTCGCCGACAGCCACAACTTCGCGAGGATAGGGATCTTTCACCTCAGGCCCGCACATCCGGACATCGAGTTGACGGGACTTGATGAAGTCGATGGTTTCGACGCCGGTCGCCTCATCAGCCTTTGTTTCGGTCATGTGGACGTTTCCGTCGGCGTGAAGGGAGGCGATTCGATTAATCGGATCGGCTGCGATGACGGGCTGGTGAAATCGCACGATAAGTTCCTTCTCAGCCTTCATACTCCTGGTTTTACCTTCTCGTACGTTCACGTTTTCGAAGAATTTCGCTTCCCGCAGGAACTGTTCGTTCTCTGCACCTTCTGCCGTTTCGACCTGCCGCTGGCCGAACGAAGCGACGACGTTTTTCGTCCAGGTGATATTCAGTTCCTTCCCCGCACTAAAACCGCCGGATGGGCCTTCGGTACGGGCGGGTCGCGCACGGCGTTTTTCTTGCGAGTCTGCGGGCAGGTACATCGACCCGGCCCCGTCCAGGTTCACGATGCCCGTCCTGCGGTTGAACCTGACGCACCGGGCGATGATTTCCGCCCCGTTTTCCATCAGAAGTTTGACCGGTTCGTCGGGCGATCCGACCAGATCGCCCGTCTTGCCCGGTGAGTGAAACTCAAAACTCCTGCAAGTAGCAACTGCCTTTCCGTCGGAAAGTTTAAGAAGTTTTTCTCCTTTCGCCGAAACGTCAAAACGACCGGGAACAGGTTTTTCACTGCTCCGAAACGGCCTGATTACCAGCGGACCTGTCCAGGTTACAACCATTGGTTCGACTTCGCCTGTCCCGAGCGAGGTCGAGGGGCTCACCACAGGTGGTTCGACGGCGGATTTCGTGGTCGGTTGAGTTGCAGCAGGTGGGGTAACGGAATCAGGCTTGCTTTGGAGGGTTGGGGCGATCGTTTCTTTTGACGGAGTCATTCCGGAAGGCTCGGTCGGTGGTTTCCGACGGTCCTGCTCGGTTGCCCGCTCTGGCCGCTGCGAATCCTCACGCTCCTTTGCCTTGAACTCGAAGACCAGGTGGAGCACGTCTGCGCCTTCCAGATGCCTGGCGCCGCTGGTAACGAGCACGTTTTCTCTGAAGATCGCCACGAAGGTATCCGGCACGACCGGCTTCCCCTCGACTTCGCTCGGGGCAGGCGGGACAGGCGGGCCGGAAGGGACCGTCGCCGGCGCGCTGGTTGAAGCCGGTTCGGTTGTCGTTTTGTCGTTGGTTGAGAGAACTGTCGTTGTAAGGCGTGCTGGTTCGACTTTGCTCACCACAGGCGGTTCGACCTGGCTCACCACAGGCGGTTTGGCGGATTGGGCGGCGGACGCACCGACCCCGCCCGGCAGGGTCATCTCGTTCATGAAACGGTCCTGGCCTTCCCGGATTACCATGTGGTTGCCGTGGGTGATTTTAAGTTCCCGAAGCTGCGGCTTTCCACGCTTTCCTTCGGACCAGGAAATCCGAAGCCCCCTG
>DAOVFI010000541.1 GCA_030673005.1 Planctomycetales bacterium | reverse complement strand
GCCGCCGATCGCCAGCAGGGCCATCGTCGCAGGTTCGGGAACAGGCGGATTTCCGGTGCCCCAGCCGTCGGCGTGCCAGCTCCAGCCGTCCCAACTTGCGTCGGCAATATCCCTTCCGTCGCAGCCAACCATGGACGTCTCCGAGAAGTAATTCGTCTCATTGTCGCTGAGGTAGTACACCCAGCTCGGCCAGGGGGCATCGGCGCCGTTGGTCTCGCTGTTGCCGTCGTAGGAGAAACTGTCGATCGTTATTCCCCAGCCCCAGTCGGTGTAGGTGTATTCAAGTTTGCTATCCGGGTTTGACTGGCCGGTTTCGACACCGACGGCCTGGATCATGTCCCACCCGGTCTGCGCGGCGCTGGAATCCCACTTGTAATCGAAGGCGTAGTAACTGCCGTTCTGGAAGTCCACGATCAACAGCGAAGCGCTGTCGCCGCTGCCGGAGGTGTACTCAAGATCGATCGGACTTCCGTCATACCAGACCCAGTTCACGTCGGCAGACGCGCTGCCGGCGAGGAACAAAACACATACAACTGTCAGTAAATTCCTCATTTTTTCAATTCCTCAATTGCGGCAACTTCACGTTGCCTGGCTCCTCGTGTCTTGGCCGGAGTCCTCTACAAGACCCGACCAATACAAAAACATTACTCCACAAACTCTCACTCCGGTAGCATTGGAATCATGACAACCTCCTTGCGAAAAAACTCGCTGCAGCCCACTACAGTCGGCAGATCGCCCGGGCGCAAGGCGATAGCGGCCGACAACCTGAAAAGGGGGAAATTGCGGGGGCTTTTACGCGCAGTAAACAGAATTGCTGCTAAGACGCTCCGCCGTTACGCGCGACGACCCATACAAAAACCCCGGTCCTCGCAAGTCGAGGCGCCGGGGCAGGCTCATCTATCAATCCCGGCAACCGATTGACTCGCGGTGGTCAAACCAGGTTGGTTACAGGCAGGTCTTCTGGCTTCCGGTTTTCGAGGCTCTTTTTTCAAGAAGCCTCATACTCCCGTCGCGCCTTCCCATTCCCGCTACGCACGGAAAAAGTGGCATCTGCGACGGTCGTCACCGGTTACAGCGGCGCGTCCGCGGCCGATTCTCACGGCCTTCCCTTTGGCCCGTTATCGGGCAACCTGTAACAGAAAAGGATTATAGACCATAATCCGGATGTGTCAAGCACCGTTTAAATTTTTTTCGTGCGCCGGGTACCATGCCTTCAAACGGAGCGCAACCGGGTGCCGTGGCCGCTGTGTTTTCGGCCGCGCGAAAGCGACATAACTCAAACTGACCGATTTCGTGGCACGGGCGTCTGCCTGCCGGTAGGCAGGTCTCGCCCGTGTTTTTTTCTACATTGAAATAATTTCCGCCTCTAATCTTGTTCTAATCTTCACTTGGCTATGATTCACTTAGATTGCAGTCGCAAGCGTTACTCGGGCTTGCGTGAGTCCGGCGCTGTAAGGACTGCGAAGAATGGACAAGGAGAAAGAAAATGAACGGGAAACAGACAAAGATCATCGTATTGGTCAGCCTGGTCGTACTGCTCGTCGCGGCATGGCACGTTTCGGCGGCCAGGGGCAGGAAGGGAAGAAGGGCCAACAAGCCTGTTCTGAACCGGGCGGCAGCAGCGGCGATCAAGAAGGCCTTCCCCAAGGCAAAGATCGTCAAGGTGGAAGAAGAACCGCATATCCTCGTCATCTACGAGGTCGAGATGATCCGGGACGGCAAGGAGATCGAGGTCGAAGTCTTCGTCAACGGCGAGATTCTGGCAGTTGAGGAAAAAATTACCAAATCAGACCTTCCCA